>JBJEPA010000116.1:0-29290 GCA_051880995.1 Ruminococcus sp. | reverse complement strand
AGGTCATATTTTGCACCAACGCTTGTTGTTTCAAATACAACCTTGTCAATGTACTCATCTTCTTTGTCAAAGTTCAGAAGATTAATAAAGACATTGTTTTGCGAATTGATTTTGTAGTCAGGGTCGCTAAGATAGGTAAATTCGTATGTTGCACCGAATTCTTCAACTTGGTAGATATTGTTATTATCAGATTTGGACACAAAATCGGTGATGCAGTAGGATGGACCAAAGGCTTCGGAGAACACATAGTAATCTTCGTATGAAATCCAGAAATATCCTTCCAATGAGTTGTTGTATCCCCAACTGTTTTTGCAAAGCCATGCACCGTCGTTCTGTGGTGAATACTCCTTGTAATAGTCCTCTGTAATACCGTTTGCAATATCCTCTTCTGTTGGTTTTGTGAGAATGGACTGAACACGGAAGTTTTCTTTGCTGTAATTATCGTCCCAACCAACAACACTAATGCTGTGACCGGCAACTGAAGTTTGGGCAGTAGGGCAGTAGTGACTTGTAGAATCACTTGAAAGAAACTTAGAGGTACTGTTGTAGTTTGCCGAAATAGCACCGTAATCCATAATGCACTTTTTGATTGTGTCCGGGTCGTCACCATTTATGTACATAATTCCCGAAACACCGTACCTTACATCTTCGGGGTTGTCGAGATTTATATTTTCCAAAGGGGTGTTAAAGGGGAACAGGCTTTCACTTACTGCGCCTGACCAACTTGCCAGGTATCCAAGTGCAATGTATGGGTAGCCCGGACTTACACTATATGTTCTTTGCCAGCCTTTGCCGTCATTTCGTGGAGTACCCCATGCATCCATATGTGCAACAGAAAGCCATTGGGATTCATCGGTAGTCAGTTTTCCGTTTTTAATCAGCAGGGATTCAAGGGTAGCAAGGCTACTGAATGCCCAACAACTTTCGGTGTTTTGTTGATTCCTCACAGGGGTGAGATAGTTCATTTCTTTGGAGCTATATGACTGCGGAAGAGTATCTTCGTCAACATCAAGGGTGGTTACCGGATTTTCAAAGGGTAAAGCAGTGCTTGAAAGTCCAACATCCGCACCGGTTTGATGGGGGTCAATATTTGCCGCTGTGGCGGTGAAGGTTCCAAAAACAGTTGTAATAATTACAACAGAAATCATTGCAGTTTTTAAAATTCTTTTCATATTAATTTCTCCTTTTTGCCTCTAAAAGGATAGTTTTTTATAATCAAAACAATTATATCAAATTTATTTGTTTCTGTAAAGAATATTGATTTACAAAAAACTAATAATAAATCTAAAGGATTGTGAGTAAAAATGGAGAGAAGAACAGACCTTGCGTTAGAGGCAAGAGAGCTTTTTGGAGAGGACATTAAGGGAGTTACAGTTGAGGAAGAAAACAGTAGTGATATACACATTACAAGGTTGAAAATAAAAAGTGATAGTGCCTGCCGAAAACTTAACAAAGAAAAGGGCACATATGTAACCCTGGACCTACCACCCCTGACAGACTCCTTTCGTGACCCTGACGAAAGGCTTGAGGTTGTGGCACAGGAGATACGACATCTACTGCCTGTTAACGGCTTGGTGCTTATTGCGGGACTTGGAAATACTGAAATAACTCCTGACGCTTTAGGCCCTAAGACCGCTTCAAAAATACTTGCCACTCGGCATATCAAGGGAGAGCTTGCACGCTCCACAGGACTTGATAGCCTTCGCCCTGTGGCTGTGGTGGCAACAGGTGTTACCGGAAAAACAGGAATTGAAACCGGGGAGTACCTCCTTAGCATAATAAAAAAGATTAAACCCAACGCAATTATTGCTGTGGATGCCCTTGCATCCCGCCGTTTGTCACGACTTGGATGCACCTTGCAAATCAGCAACACAGGGATTTCCCCCGGTGCGGGAGTGGGTAACAACAGAACAAGGCTTACAAAGGAAACCCTGGGTATTCCTGTTATAGGGATAGGTGTGCCAACGGTGGTGGATGCATCCACCCTTGCTCTTGATTTGTTCGATACAAATGACGCACAGCTTTCCCACAAGCTAAGAAGTATGGTTAACCCCAGCGGAAGACAAATGATTGTCACCCCAAAGGAAATAGACCTTTTGGTCAATCGTGCATCTGAACTGATTGCACTTTCAATAAATTACGCTTTGCACCCCAATCTTTCTATTTCTGACCTTATGTCACTTATGTATTAAGTGTTTCCTTAAATGTATAAAATGTACAAACTCGGCATAGTATTAAAGAGGAAAATTTTCAGCATTGTTAAGGAAGAGTTGATAAACGAGGTGGTACATTGGGCAGTAAAAGAGCATTAAGGGGATTCAGCTTATTTTTGGCAAGCGTTGCTATGGTGATAGGAGTATTTTCAATAATCAATCGTGTGGGGGGATATGCAGGAAAATCCTCAAATAATGTTATGGCACAGACTACGGTGGTGCAGACAACACACCCCACAGAAACATCTTCTTCCACACAGCCCTCAACGGTAAAAAAGGTAAGTGAAAAGGAAGATGAAAGCACACCCCAACCTACCACCCAATCGGGAAAAAACTATCCTGTAATAGAAAAACAGTTCGGACAGGATGGCATTACATACAAAAATATTTCAGTAAAAAACAGTACCGACTTTACCCTTGATGTTGAAGAGGAGCTGAACTCATCACTGGGATTTGAAATTGACGATAACCACCGTGTACAGGTGCTTATATTCCACACCCATTGTTGCGAAAGCTACCTTAAAGATGATACAGGATATTATCCTGCTGACTATTACCCCCGTACCACGGACAACAGCGAGAATGTCACAAGTGTTGGAGACGAAATAGAAGAAGAGCTGAAATCCGCCGGTATTGGGGTAATTCACGACAAAACAAAGCACGACTACCCCTCCTACAACGGAAGTTATGACAGAAGTCTTGAAACCATACAAAAGTATATGGATAAGTACGAGAATATTAAGGTTGTGCTGGATATTCACCGTGATGCCCTTGGTGAGGGTGGAGAATCGGGAAAAGTAAAGCCTGTCTTTAAATACAAAGGACAAAAGACAGCTCAAGTTATGATTATGACAGGCTACAACTATGAGGGAGGAGGATACTTCCCTTTTTGGGAAGAAAATCTGCGTTTCGCCTTGAAACTTCAAAAAACAGCAGAAGATATGTACCCCGGACTTACTCGTCCATTGGAATTTGGAGAATACACATATAACCTCAATGTTTGCAATGGTTCTCTTTTAATAGAGGTGGGAACAGACGCCAACACCCTTGACGAAGCCAAGCGAGCAGGAAAAATGGTGGGAAAGGCACTTGCAAAGGTGTTGCAAAATAATTGATTTGTGATATAATTACCTTAATACTGCGATATATTTAAAAAATTCGGTATTGCAGTGACTAAATGCTTGAAGGTAATACTTATGAAGTCTTTATCACATTTGGGAAAAATAATATTAATAACAGCGTCTGCCTTAGTGTTGCTTGTATGTTCACTTTTAACTGCTTTTGCAGAGGATATTGCGGTGGTTACAGACCCACCGGTAGAAACTGTTGCCCCTGCAACAGAAGCCCCTGTTACTGAGGCTCCTGTTACAGAAGCGCCTGTCACCGAGGCACCTGTTACCGAGGCTCCCGAAACTTTGCCACCGGAAACAGAAGCACCGGAAACAGAAGCACCTGTCACCGAGGCTCCCGAAACAGAGCCGGAATATACAGAACCCTCTCCCGAAGAAACCCAGGCTACTCAGGCATGGACAGAACCACAGACATATAATGTTAACGAATTGCCGACTCTCCCTGACAGCACAGAGGTTGCCGAGGACTTGCCTACCGCTATTGGTGCCGATAGCGAAAGTGGCGGAGTAAGTCTTGTGGGCGGTATTGTCTGCTGGATTGGTGTTGGTGTTTCGCTTGCAGTTATTATTGCGTTCCTGCTTTCCACAACAGGAAAGAACAAAGCGGGAATCGGAAGATACGAAAGCGGAAATAAAATAGGTGGTCATCACTACCAGAATAATATAAGATATAAGTAAAGATAAAATTGATTGATTATGAAAATAGGAAATATAGAGATTGATAATTCTGCTGCCCTTGCCCCTATGGCAGGGGTGGCAGATTGTGCTTTCCGGGAGCTTTGCTCGTCATTTGGTGCGTCATACACAGTCACCGAGATGGTCAGCTCAAAAGGAATACATTTTAATAGCAAAAAGTCGGCAGAACTTATGGAACTTACCGATAAAGAAAGACCGTCAGGGATTCAGATTTTCGGCGATGAACCTGACACAATGGCAGAGGCAGCTGTGTTTGCACAGCAGTTTAATCCCGACTTTATAGACATAAATATGGGTTGCCCTGCACCGAAAATCAGCGGTAACGGTTCAGGCGCAAGCCTTATGAAAAATCCAAAGAGATGTGGAGAAATTGTTTCAAAGGTTGTTAATGCGGTGAATGTGCCTGTAACGGTGAAAATGCGTAAGGGCTGGGACGACGACTCAGTAAACTGCGTTGAGGTTGCGAAAATTGTTGAATATAACGGAGCCTCTGCGGTTACTGTTCACGGAAGAACAAGACAGCAGTATTACAAGCCACCTGTTGACTGGGATATTATAAAAGAAGTAAAGTCTGCTGTTAATATTCCCGTAATTGGAAACGGTGATGTTACAAGCGGACAAGCTGCCAAAAAGCTGTATGAGCATACAGGGTGCGATATGGTTATGGTGGGCAGGGGCGCTTTGGGTAAGCCCTGGATTTTTAAGGAAATCAACGAGTATCTTAAAACAGGGATTTTGCCGGACTCACCCTCAACAGAAGAAAAGCTGAACATTATGATAAAGCAGATTGAGAGAATGTGTGAGCTTAAGGGTGAGTATCTTGGAATTCGCCAAAGCAGAAAGCATATTGTTTGGTATTTGAAAGGCTTTAAGGGTGCGGCATCCTTGAGGAACGAGGCAGGTCATGTCAGCAGTATGGAGGAAATCAAGTCCCTTGTACAAAAAGTGCTGGATATGAATTAGTATTTCCGCTAGAAACAGTTGAAAAATCAGGAAATATACTTTATAATGAAATGAGAAATATAAAAGAACAAGGAGCATGGATATGGAAAACTTTCATTCAATAGATTTTGTTAATAAGTATGACCCGGAAGTGGGTTCTGCAATGCTGGAGGAGCAGGCTCGTCAGAGAAGAAATCTTGAGCTTATTGCCTCTGAAAACATTGTTTCTCCTGCTGTTATGGCAGCTATGGGAAACCTTCTTACTAATAAGTATGCCGAGGGTTATCCAGGCAAGCGTTACTACGGCGGATGTTACTGTGTAGATAAGGTGGAGGAAATTGCAAGGAAGAGAGCTTGTGAGCTGTTTGGTGCAGACCACGCAAATGTTCAGCCTCATTCAGGTGCACAGGCAAATATGGCTGTATATTTTGCAATGCTTACACCCGGCGACACAGTTATGGGTATGAACCTTAACGAGGGCGGTCACCTTACCCACGGTTCACCTGTTAATATGAGTGGTAAGTACTTTAACTTTGTTCCTTACGGTGTTGACCCTGTTACACACCGCATTGATTACGATAAGGTATTGGAAATTGCAAAGGAATGTAAGCCAAAGCTGATTGTTGCAGGCGCTTCTGCATATCCAAGAATCATTGATTTTGCTAAGTTCAGAGAAATTGCCGATGAGGTTGGAGCACTTCTTATGGTTGATATGGCTCACATTGCCGGTCTTGTTGCGGCAGGTGTTCATCCAAATCCTGTTCCATACTGTGATTTCGTCACAACTACAACCCACAAAACTCTAAGAGGTCCTCGTGGCGGACTTATCCTTTGCAAAGAGGAGTACGCTAAGGCAATTGACAAGGCTATCTTCCCGGGAACACAGGGTGGTCCTCTTATGCACACTATTGCTGCAAAGGCAGTTTGCTTTGGCGAGGCTCTAAAGCCTGAGTTCAAGGAATATGGTAAGCAGATTGTTAAGAACTGTCAGGCTCTTGCAGAGGGTCTTGTAAAGAGAGGAAACAAGCTTGTTTCCGGCGGAACAGATAACCATGTTCTTCTTATGGACTTGAGAGATACCGGCGTAACAGGTAAGGAACTTGAGGCAAGACTTGACGACTGTTACATTACAGTTAACAAGAACACAATTCCGAACGAACCATTAAGCCCATTTGTTACAAGTGGTGTGCGTATAGGTACAGCGGCTGTAACAACAAGAGGACTTAAAGAAGAGGATTGCGACAAGATTGCTGAATGTATCACAATGGTACTTCAGGATTACGAGGGCAACAGGGACAAGGTTCGTGCCTGTGTTGAGGAAATCTGCAAAAAGTATCCTCTATATGAAGACTAATTATTCTGGTAACAACTATTTTGGGTGCCCTGTGGCACCCAAATTTTTTAACAATAAAGTGCGTGAGTATTTATGAAAGGAGAATTGTATGCAGCCTTTGGCGGATAGAATAAGACCTGATTCTTTGGACGATATTGTTGGTCAACACCACCTTATTGGTGAGGGAAAACCGCTTCGCAAAATTATTGAAAGTGAAGTGATACCCAATCTTATCTTTTACGGGCCAAGTGGTGTGGGAAAAACCACCCTTGCAACCTATATAGCAAAAAGAACAAATATGACACTAAAAAAGCTGAACGGTACAACAGCCTCAACCTCCGACCTAAAAGAAATTTTTAAGGAACTTGATGGCTTTGGTGGCATTGGGGGAATACTTTTATACTTAGACGAAATTCAGTATTTCAACAAAAAACAGCAACAAACTCTTTTGGAATATATAGAAAACGGAAGAATAACTTTGATTGCCTCAACTACAGAAAATCCATATTTCTATGTATATAACGCAATTTTAAGTCGTAGTACTGTCTTTGAATTTAAGCCTGTTGAAAAGCAGGATGTAGAGAAAGCTGTTAACAGGGCGTTTGACTTTCTGGCAAAGGAAAATAATGTAGAAGTGACCTTGGAGGAAAGCGTATCTCATATAATTTCACAGGGTTGTGGGGGAGATGTGCGAAAAGCCCTTAACAGCGCCGAGCTTTCTTTCCTTGCATCAGATACACAGGACGGCAAAAAAATAATCACCGCCGAAACTGCAAAGGAGCTTACTCAAAAAAGCTCAATGCGGTATGACAAAGACGGTGACGAGCATTACGATATTATGTCTGCATATCAAAAAAGTATGCGTGGTAGCGATACTGATGCAGCCCTATATTACCTTGGCAGGCTCTTGTCTGCCGGGGATTTGATTTCTGCTTGTCGAAGGCTGATGGTGTGTGCCTGTGAGGATGTGGGGCTTGCCTATCCAAATATTATCCCTATTGTAAAAAGCTGTGTTGACATCGCTATGTCTGTGGGACTTCCCGAGGCAAGGATTCCCCTTGCAGATGCAGTGATTTTAGTTTGCAATTCTCCAAAATCGAATTCCGGAGAAATGGCGATTGATGCAGTTATGGCCGACATCAAGTCGGGAAAGGTGGGAAGTGTTCCAAGACAACTCCAGAATATGCACTATGACGGTGAGGATAACAACAATAAAGGTCAGCACTATCTGTATCCTCACGACTTTGAAAACCATTATGTTCCACAGCAATATTTGCCGGATAATCTTGTTGGAAGAGAGTATTACAAATACGGTGACAACAAAAATGAGCAGGCGTTCAAAGCTTACTGGCAAACCATCAAAGGTAAAAAATAATTCACAACTTGTCATATTGTATTTAAACTGAGTTAACAACCTGTTCATAACTTGGTAGAAATATACAACAATTTGCCCTTAAAATTGTGAACTATTAAATTTGAAAATTCTGTAAAAGAAATATATTCAGCCATATTTTTTGCTATAATCATGGTGTAAGAAATTATATAATATTATATATTTTATTCTGGAGGAAAAAACAATGAAAACATTATGTAAGAGATCATTAGGAGTTATCCTAACACTATTACTAATGGTGGGAATGGTTTGTGTAGGCGGTTATTCTGTAATTGCTGCCGATACAGACAAGGAGAGCTCCGGCGGTTCGATTCATTCCGCAGCAGGACACACTATTTACTTTATGAACAACAGCGGTTGGTCAAAAGTAAACTGTTATATGTGGAATGAAGATCAAGGTAATGCAAACAATGCTAATTGGCCCGGCGAGGCTATGACAGACGAGGGCGACGGTGTATGGTCATACGACATCAAGGGTGACTACAACATGGTTATCTTCAATGATGGTTCCAGTCAGACAGGTAACCTTGATTACCCTGGCGACTGTATGATTTATGACAACAGCTTCAAGGAATATGACACTAATCCACTGAGGGTTACTTCTTTTGGTTCTGACCTTGCATCACCACAGTACATCGGTTCTTCTGTTGTATTCACAGCTGCGGCAAAATCATCAGGTTCAGTAATTCAGTATCAGTTCTCAGTAAATGGTACAGTTACACAGAACTATTCAACAAACGGAACCTTCACATGGAATCCTGTTTCAACAGGTACTTACACAATCAAGCTTGATGTTAAGGATGACATTGGTAACACCAACACAAAGGAAATGACTTATGAAATCAAAGATCCAAGCAACGAAGAAAAGCCTATTTTCCTTTCTTCTTCACCTGCTTCTAAAACACAGATTAAGACAGGTGCAACAACAAATGTTTCCGTTAACGCAAGTGGCGGTAACAAAGGCACAAAGCTTTTGTTCTATAAGTTTGTAGTTAAGGATCCAAGCAACAACCAGGTTAACACAGCTTATTACACACTTAATAAGAATTACAGCTTTACCCCAACAGTAGCAGGTAACTACACAGTTGAGGTTAGTGTACAGAGCAGTGACAACAGCACAGTAACACAGAAGCTCACATTCGAATCAACAGGTAATGTTACAACAACATCTTCAACTTCATCCACAACAACTCCTGTACCTTCCGGTTTGTTAGGCGATGTTAACGATGACAAGGTAGTTGATGTATCTGACGCAACACTTATTCAGAAATATGTTAACCACATCGCTGTTAACAATTTCATTTATGAGAGAGCTGACTATAATAAGAATGGTGTTGTTGACATCAGAGACGTAACAGCTATTCAGAAATCTTTGCTTGGCTAATATAAGGAGGAACTAAAATGACTAAATTTAGAAAATTAGTTGCTCTGATGATGGTTATCGCTTTGACTATTTCAACTTTTGCTGTTGGTACAATAGTAGCCTCTGCTGCAGATAAGGAAGAGGTTGCTGTTGCAGAAGGTGAAAGCGAAAGCGGAATAATCATCCACTACAAGAGCACAAACGCAGATGCTCCATACATTTACTATTGGAACTCACTTCCTAAGAATGTGGAAGTTGACTATCCCGGTGCTGTAATGCAAAAGGACAGCGCAGAGGGAGATAATTGGTACACAACCAAATTTGATAACATTACTAAGATTAATGTACAGTTTACCGATAAAAACGGCAAACAGGCCACTAAGGAATTAACAAGAAATGCCGGTGAGTGGTGGTACGCAAATAACAGATGGTATAAATTCAATCCTGATAACCATACTGACCCTGTATCAGATGTTGATATGCGTGAGGATTCAATCTACTTTGTAATGACAACTCGTTTCTATAACGGTGACACAGGTAACGATGTTCACTGTTGGGATGACGGTCAGGCTAACAACCCTGACAGCGACCCGGCTTGGCGTGGTGACTTTAAGGGTCTTGCAGAAAAGCTTGATTACATCAAGGCTCTTGGATTCTCTGCAATTTGGGTTACTCCTGTTGTAACAAATGCATCCGGTTATGACTACCATGGCTACCATGCTATGGACTTCAGCACAGTTGATGCCCGTTATGAAAGCAGTGACTTTACCTTTGATGACCTTATTTCAGCAGCTCACTCCAAGGGTATGAAGATTATCCAGGACGTTGTTTGGCAGCATACAGGTAACTTTGGTGAATCTTTCTTCTGCCCCCTTTTCACAAAGGATTTAGATGCAGACCTTTCAAATCTTGAGGAATCAATGATTCCAACAGATTACCTTCTTGATTCCTATGGCCTTAATTCTGCTGAAGAATATTGGGCACAGCAGCCTGGTATTCAGTATCAGCAAAGACTTAACCTTATGAAGAACCTTGAGTACACAGGCGAAAACGGCAACTCAACAGGCGTTCTTCCCGATTCTAAAGACTATGAGTCTAACAAGGTTTCTCAGAGCGAAAAGTATAACCCAAATAACTACTATCACACAGGTTACTTCCAGAGTTTGAACTGGGATGACTGGACATGTAAATTCTGTCAGATTGCAGGCGACTGCGTTGACCTTAATACAGAAAATCCGGCAGTTGCTGAATATGTAGTTGACTGTTACAGCGATTTCATCAGCAGAGGTGTTGACGGATTCCGTGTTGATACAGTTCGTCACATCCCAAGACTTGCTCTCAACCTTATGTTCAATGACCAGATTTATGATGCTGCTAAATCAGTTGGAAAATCCAACTTTATGATGTTCGGCGAAATCTGTACTCGTTACACAGATGTTTGGTATAGAGGTCACGCTGAGGAGTCCTCTCCTTACTACACTTGGAAGGAATCTAACTCCAAGTGGGCAGATCAGTGGAGCTGGGGAACATCAGCTGAGGATGTAAACAACAATATGAATGTTGTATTTGACCACTATCTCGAAGAGGATAGTCCTAGCGACGAGCCAACATCCGACAATGCATTCTTAAATGGTATCAGTTACCATACACCTGACCGTTCAATGGCATCAGGTATGGAGGCTATCGACTTCCAGATGCACAGAATGTTTGGTAATGCAAGCAACGCATTCGGCATTGCAAAGAGTGGCGACAAGTATTACAACGACGCAACATACAATGTAATGTATGTTGATTCACACGACTATGCACCAGAGCAACCACAGGAAAGCACTCGTTTCTCCGGTGGTACAACAGCTTGGGCAGAGAATATGGACCTTATGTTCACATTCCGTGGTATCCCATGTGTTTACTATGGTTCAGAGGTTGAGTTCCAGAAGGGGCAGGTTATTGACCTTGGTCCTAATATTCCTCTGGCACAGACAGGTCGTGCTTACTATGGTGACTACCTTGAAGGTGATGTTACAGCAACTGACTTTAGCGAATATACTGCTTCTGGTACAGTAGCAGATACTCTTAGCAGCCCACTTTCAAAGCACCTCTCAAAGCTTAATGCTGTTCGTCGTGCTATCCCAGCTCTCCAGAAGGGTCAGTACACAGCATCTTCAAACTATGTAAGCGGTAATATGGCTTATGTAAGAAGATACACAGATGACAGCACAGATTCACTTGCTTGCGTTGCAATCAGCGGAAGTGCAACATTTAAGAATCTTCCAAACGGTCTTTACATTGACGCTATCACTGGTGACACAAAGACAGTTACAGACGGTACATTGTCTGTTTCCAGTCTTGGTACCGGTAATATGAGAGTTTATGTTTGCTGTGCAAATGGCTTCACAGGTATTGATGGAGCTATCGGCGAAACAAACCTCACATACCTCAAGTAATCAGTTATTAATAACTTAGAAGGACATCCCATTATGGGGTGTCCTTTTTACATATTTCAAAGTTGTTTTGCTGTTTGTAAAATGATTAGATATGTGATAAAATATAAAAGTAATTTGCATTAGTATTCTATGTACTTAAAAGGTGAATTGATATGAGTCTTGTTGAGTTTAAAAATGTCTATAAAAAATACGGAATGGGAGAAATCACTATCAATGCTGTGGATAACGCATCCTTTTCCATAGAAAGAGGAGAGTTTGCAGTTGTCGTAGGCTCTTCCGGAGCAGGAAAAACAACGGTGCTGAACATTTTAGGCGGAATGGACAGTTCAAGCCAAGGTCAAGTTATTGTTGACGGTGAGAACATTAGCCAATTTAGCGATAAAAGGCTGGTGGAATACAGACGACACAGCATTGGCTTCGTGTTCCAGTTCTATAATCTCATACCAAACCTTACAGCAAGAGAAAATGTGGAAATGGCAACCCAGATTTGCAAAAATCCTATGAATGCAGATGAGGCACTGAAAAGCGTCGGTTTATCCGACAGAATGGACAATTTTCCAAGCCAGCTTTCCGGAGGAGAACAGCAGAGGGTTTCTATTGCCCGAGCCCTTGCCAAAAGGCCAAAGCTACTCCTTTGCGACGAACCCACAGGTGCCCTTGACTATAAAACAGGTAAGCAAATCCTAAAGCTTTTGCAGGAAACCTGTAAAAAAGAAAATATGACTGTTGTTCTCATTACCCATAACTCTGCAATCTGCCCTATGGCAGACAGGGTTATACGAATGAATAGCGGAAAAATAGTGGAAAATACCGTCAACAAAAATCCCCGTGATGTATCCACTATTGAATGGTAAAATTTCTTTTGTGAAAGCGTAATTGTTATGAACAGAACATTTTTTAAGAATATACGGCGGGAAATTTGGGAAACTAAAGCAAGGTTTATCTCAATAATGATGATTATTGCCTTGGGTGTTGGATTTCTTGCCGGTGTAAAAAGCACAAGTCCCTCAATGATAAATATGGCTGAAAATTATTTCAGCGAAAACAGCCTTATGGATTTCAGCCTTGTTTCTCCTGTTGGTTTTGATGAGGATGATATTTACAGCGTTGCAGAAAATGAGGATGTAACTGATGTTATGCCTATATATTCCTGTGATGTTTTCACACCAAAGTATGATGGTGACGCAGTTGTGCGTGTTTCCGCTTTGCCTTACTCATATAAGGGTAACGAAACTTTGAATAAACTTGATGTTGTTGAGGGTAGATTACCTGAAAATGATAAGGAAATTGTACTGGATGCCGACAGTCTTAAAAATATTTCTGTTGGAGATACTTTGAAAATCAAGAAAAAGTCGGGAGAAGTTGATGCAACTGAATATCTTAACTCCCTTAGCTATAAGGTTGTGGGCAAGGTGCGTTCACCTCTCTACATTTCCTTCGAAAGAGGCAATACAACTGTTGGTGACGGAAAACTGAATAGCTTTGCTTTTGTAAAGGATTCCTGCTTTAAGTCGGAAAAATATACAGGACTTTATGTTAAAACAAAGGCGTCGGCTAAAGGGAACTCTCCTTTTGAAGACAGATATGACAATAAAATAAAAGAGGAAAAGAAAACCCTTACAGAAGTTGGAGAGAATAGAATTTCCCAATTTGTAAAGGAGCAACAAAAATCTCTTGATAAAAAGGTTTCGGAATTTCAGAAAAAGAAAAGCTCTGCGCTGAAAGAATTTGAAGAACAGGAAAAGAGTCTTGCAGAAAGTGAAGAACAGCTGAAAACCGCACAGCAGACCTACTTAACGGCGGGGATGGATGATTCTGCCTTAACACCACAAATTGAACAGCTGGAAAAGGCGAAGAAAAGTCTTGAAAAGGCAAAGAAAGAAACTAACGCCAAGCTAAAAAAGACAGAAAAAAAGCTTAATGACGCACAAAAAAACATTGATGAATTTAAGGGTGAGGGCTGGTACATAAACACAAGGGATGATAATCCCGGTTATAGTGGTTTTGAAGAAAATACACAGCGAGTGGATAATGTAGCCGCAGTTTTTCCTGTGTTCTTCCTCCTTGTGGCAATACTTGTATGCGTTACAACAATGACAAGGCTTATTGATGAAAAGCGAACAGAAATAGGAATTTTGAAGGCTTTGGGATATAGCAACAAAAGCATTATTGTAAAGTATCTTATCTATGCCGGAAGTTCGGGGATTCTGGGTTGTATTTTAGGCATAGCTGTTGGTGTGCCAATCCTCCCAAGAGTAATATATTATGCCTACAAAATGATGTACCATATGCCTGATATATCCATTGTTCCCGACTGGGGAGCAACAATATTAAGCATTTGTGTGGCTATCCTATGCACAGTTTTAGTTGCTGTATTCACCTGCAACAGAACATTAAAGGAAAAGTCCTCTGAACTTATGAGGCCAAAAGCTCCAAAGCCGGGTAACAGAATTCTCCTTGAAAGAATCCCCGGGATATGGAAACACTTTGGCTTTACCAGCAAGGTAACGGCGAGAAACCTTTTCAGATATAAGGCGAGGTTTATGATGACTGTCCTGGGCGTTGCCGGATGTACAGCCCTGGTGTTGGCGGCATTTTATCTTCACGACAGCATAACAGGGGTGGTGGATACACAGTACGGCGAAATATATCACTATGACGCAATGATGGCTGTTAAGGAGGATAAGTTAAAGTCACAGCTTTCTGACCTTACATCTGAAATACAGAATGACAGCGATATAGATGATTATATGTTGTACTATAATAAATCGGTGTCTGCAAAAACTGATGATGGTTCTGTTACAAGCTCACTTTACTTAATGGTGCCGGAAAACAACGAAAAATTTTTGGAAATGGTTTCCTTACAAAACAGAAAAACAGGGGAAGGCTATGATCTTCAAGATAACGGCGTAATAATATCGGAAAAGTTGTCAAGCCTGCTGAATTTAAAGGAGGGTGACAGCTTTACCCTGAGCTACAACAACAAAAATGTAGATGTAAAAGTTTTGGGTATTACGGAGCATTATGTGTATAACAACATATATATGTCACAAAATCTGTACAAGGATTTGTACGGAAGAAACGCAAAGTACAATATGTTAATGCTGAAAATACCCGACCTTACCGACAAAATGGAAAAGGACATTGGCAACAGGTATCTGAAAAACAGCGATGTTGCCGGTATGACCTTCAGCAGTGAAATTACTAGTAACTTTAACAAGACAATTCGCTCCCTTGATATGGTTGTCCTTGTCATGATAATATGTGCAGGGTTACTTGCACTTGTGGTGCTTTATAACCTTACAAACATCAATATTGCCGAAAGGAAAAGAGAAATTGCAACATTAAAGGTGTTGGGATTTTACAACAAGGAAACCTCGGCATATATTTATAGGGAAAACATTGTCCTTACAATTCTGGGGATTATTTTCGGGCTTGTATTGGGAATTTTCCTTGGTTACTTCATCATAATCACCGTAGAAATAGAAAATATAATGTTCGGCAGAAGTATCAAACTTTTATCATTTGTATGGGCAATTTTGCTAACAGGAGTATTTGCGCTAACGGTGAATTTCCTTATGCACTTTAAGATGAAGAAGATTAATATGATAGAAAGCCTTAAATCCATAGAATAAATTAACGCAAAATGTTGAAAGATACTGATGTTTATGGTATAATAAGCCATTATGGGCTTATTGTGAACTTATTATGCCCAAAACATTCCGGAAAGGAAATTAGAAATGGTTAGAGAAAATATTTATCGCACAGTAACCTGTGGCGAATTACGAGAAAATAATATTGGAGAAACTGTCCGTGTAGCCGGTTGGGTAGAGAATATCCGTGACCACGGCGGTGTTATGTTCCTTGACATCCGTGACCACTACGGTGTGCTTCAGGTTGTTGTTCACAATGACGAACTTCTTAAGGATGTTAACAGAGAGTGTACTGTTACATTGTCCGGCAAGGTTGTAAAGAGGGACGACGAAACCATCAACAAAAAGATAGCAACAGGCTATGTTGAGGTTCACACAGAGGACATCAAGGTTTTGGGCAAAAGTAAGAACAACCTGCCCTTTGAGGTTATGACCTCCACCAATACATCAGAGGATGTAAGACTAAAATACAGATTCTTGGATTTGAGAAATCCAAAGGTACACAATAATATTGTGTTGAGAAGTGAAATCATCAGCTTTTTGCGTTCTAAGATGAACGAAATGGGCTTTATGGAAATTCAGACCCCAATTCTTTCCACTTCATCTCCTGAGGGCGCTCGTGACTACCTTATCCCGTCAAGAAAGCACAAGGGCAGATTTTATGCTCTGCCACAGGCACCGCAGATTTTTAAACAGCTTCTTATGGTGTCCGGCTTTGATAAGTATTTCCAGATTGCTCCCTGCTTCCGTGACGAAGACGCAAGGGCAGACCGTTCACCGGGAGAATTTTATCAGCTAGACTTTGAAATGGCCTTTGCAACACAGGAGGATGTCTTTGCAGTTGCAGAAGAGGTGCTTTACGAAACCTTTAAGAAGTTCAGCAACAAAGAGGTAAGCAAGCCACCGTTTAAGAGAATTCCATACAAGGAATCAATGCTAAAGTACGGCTCAGACAAGCCTGACCTTAGAAATCCTCTTGAGATTGTTGAAATTTCAGATATGTTTGAAGAAACCGACTTTGCTCCTTTCCGCAAAAAGACAGTCCGTTCAATCAATGTTCCAGACTGTGCAAAGCAGAGCAAAAAGTGGTTTAAGCGTATGGAGGAGTTTGCCCTTTCAATCGGTATGAAGGGTCTTGGATATGTAAAGGTCAACGAGGATATGACCTTCGACGGACCAATTGACAAGTTCCTAAAGCCAGGTGACAGGGAAGAACTTATCAAGAGAAATAACTCAAATGCCGGTGATGTAATCTACTTTATTGCAGATACAGCCGACCAGGCTCCACTCCTTGCAGGTCAAATCAGAACAGAGGTTGCTTCTCGTCTTGACCTTATTGACAAGAGCAAGTTTGAGCTTTGCTTTATTGTTGATTTCCCAATGTTTGAGCATGACGAGGACGGTCATCTTGCATTTACCCACAACCCATTCTCAATGCCACAGGGCGGTATGGATGCCCTTGAAAATCAGGAGCCAACTGAAATCCTTGCATATCAGTACGACATTGTTTGCAACGGTGTTGAGCTTTCCTCCGGTGCTGTCCGTAACCACGACCTTGACATTATGGTTAAGGCTTTTGGTATGGCAGGTTACAGCGAAGAGGACTTAAAGAGTAAGTTTGGCGCACTTTACAACGCATTCCAGTACGGAGCACCGCCACACGCAGGTATGGCTCCGGGAGTTGACAGAATGATTATGCTCCTTACAGAGGAGGAAAATATCCGTGAAGTTATTGCTTTCCCAATGAACAGCAACGCTCAGGATTTACTTTTGGGCAGTCCGGGAACAGTAAGCGAGCAACAGCTTCGTGAGGTTCACATTAAGTTAAGATAAATTCAGACAATTTTTAAGTTAGAGGTTTAAGCTATGATTACCAGGGAAGATGTAGAGAACATTGCATTGCTTTCAAAGCTCTTTGTTCCTGAGGACGAAATGGATAACTTAACACAGTCAATGCAGGAGATTGTGTCCTTTGCCGACACAATCAACAACGCAGATGTTGAGGGTGTGGAGTTTGACAACATCAACAACCTTTCAAACGCATTGCGTGATGATGTGGTTAAGCTCTCAATGCCAAAGGAAGAAATTCTCAAAAATGCTCCTGAACAGGCAGAGGATCATTTCCTTGTGAGAAAACATTCGTAAGGAGTAGAGATATGGGACAGATTGCAAAAATACAGGCTATGCTCCAAAATGGAGAAATCTCCTGTGTTGAACTTACAAAGAAATATTTAAAGGCTATTGAGGAGGCTAACGGAGAGCTCAATGCCTATGTTACAGTCACACCCGACGAGGCACTTGAAACTGCAAAAAAGGTTGACGAAAAGATAGCAAGGGGAGAAAAGCTCCTGCCACTTGAGGGTGTTCCAATGACCCTTAAGGACAACATTTCCACAAATGGAATTGAAACCACCTGTTGCAGTAAAATTCTTGAGGGCTACAAGCCTATTTATGATGCCAAGGTGTGGGAAATATTAAAAAACCAGAATGCAGTTTTGCTGGGCAAAACCAATATGGACGAGTTTGCAATGGGTTCTTCCTGCGAAACCTCCTGCTTTGGCGGAGCAACAAACCCATTTAACACAGACCATGTTTCAGGCGGTTCATCAGGTGGAGTTGCATCTGCTGTTTCCGGAGATATTGCCGCCTTCGGACTTGGCTCCGACACAGGCGGAAGTATCCGCCAACCGGCATCATTCTGTGGTATTGTAGGACTAAAGCCAACCTACGGCGCTGTGTCAAGATACGGACTTGTTGCCTATGCAAGCTCCCTTGACCAGATTGGACCTATTACAAAGACAGTTGAGGACGCTTCACTTGTTTTCGACAGCATTTCCCTTTATGACGAAAACGATTCCACAAGTGTGGGAAAAAGCGAAACAACTTTTGATAAATTAGACAACGACATCAAGGGTATGAAAATCGGCATAGCCAGAGAGTACCTTGAGGGTGTTCGTGATGATGTTAAGGAGGCTGTGCTTGCCTGTGCTGAAAAGTACAAGGAAATGGGCGCAGAGATTGTTTACTTCGACTTACCTGCACTAAAGTTTGCATTGCCTGTTTACTACATTTTTGCCTGTGCAGAGGCATCCTCTAACCTTGGCAGATATGACGGTATCCGATACGGCTACAAAACAACACAGCACTATGAGGGTACTCACGATATGATTTGCAAAACAAGGAGCGAGGGCTTTGGTGAGGAAGTAAAGAGGAGAATTCTCCTTGGCACATATGTGCTTTCCGCAGGCTACTATGATGCCTACTACAAAAAGGCTCAAAACCTTCGTGGAACAATCATCAAGGCATTTGACGACGCATTTAAAAATGTTGATGTTATCCTTGCACCAACTGTTCCAATGACAGCCTTTAAAATGGGAGAGGCTGTTTCTGACCCTGTTGAAACCTACCTTACCGACATCTGCACAGTACCTATCAACATTGCAGGACTTCCTTCAGTTTCCGTACCTTGCGGATTTAACAGCAAGGGAATGCCTATCGGTATGCAGATAATCGGCGACAAATTCAAGGAGTCAACAATCCTTAATGTTGCCTACAAATATCAACAGGCTTGTCCTGAAAACTTTAAAGATACCAAGTGGGGGGTAAAGCTATGAAATATGAATTAGTAGCAGGATTTGAAACCCACATTGAATTGGGTACAGATACAAAGATTTTTTGCTCCTGCTCAACTGAGTTCGGAGGAGAGCCTAACAGCCATTGCTGTCCTGTGTGCATCGGACTTCCCGGCACACTTCCAAAGCTGAATAAAAAGGTTGTTGAGTACGGAATTATGGCCGGCCTTGCCACAAACTGCGAGATTGCCAATGTGTCCAAGATGGACAGAAAAAACTACTGCTATCCCGACCTTTCAAAGGCATATCAGATAAGCCAGCTTTATGCACCCCTTTGCAACCGTGGATATGTTGAGCTTTCCAACGGAAGAAAAATCCGTATTCACCACATCCACATTGAGGAGGACGCAGGAAAGCTGATTCACAACCACGGTGACACATATGTTGACTACAACCGTGGCGGTGTTCCCCTTATTGAAATTGTTTCCGAGCCTGACATCCGTTCCATTGACGAGGCAAGGGAATATGTGGAAAAGCTCCAGCAGATTATGCGTTACATCGGAATTTCCGACTGCCGTATGCAGGAGGGTTCAATGAGATGTGATGTTAACATCTCTGTTCGTCCCGAGGGCAGTGACAAGCTGGGCACAAGGACAGAAATTAAGAATATGAACTCCATCACCTTTATCACAAAGGCTATGGAGTACGAATTTGAACGACAGGTTGACCTTATTGAAAACGGCGAAAAGGTTGTACAGGAAACACTTAGGTATGACGACGCTACCAACACCACTTCTTCAATGAGAAGTAAGGAGGATGCCCACGACTACCGCTATTTCCGTGACCCTGACCTTGTTACAATTAAGGTTACAGACGAGGAAATTGAGGAAATCAAGGCAAAGCTCCCTGAGCTACCTCATGTTAAAAAGAAGAGATATGTTGATGAGTTTGGAGTTCCAGAAAGTGACGCAGGACTTTTGACTAAATACAGAAATATTTCCGAATATTTTGACAAAGCTATTGATGGACTTAAAAAGCCAAAGACAGTCAGCAACTTTATCATAGGTCAGATTTTCAGAGTTCTCCAGACAGAGGAGGACAAAGAGGCGTTTGACATCAAGACTACTCCTCAGCAGTTAAACAAGCTTTGCAAGCTTTTGGAAGATGGTAAAATCCAGAACAACCTTGCAAAATCCACCCTTGACAAAATGCTTGAAACAGGCAAGGACTGCACAGAATATATCAGCGAAGAGGATATGGCAGGACTTGACGACAGCTTTGTTGATGAACTTTGCAAGCAGGCTATTGAGGCTAATCCAAAGGCTGTTCAGCAGTACAAAGAGGGCAAGAAAAAGGCTATTATGGCTTGTATGGGCTTTGTAATGAAGAACAGTAAGGGCAAGGCTAACGCTCAGGAAGTTCTTGAAAAAATCAAGTCTATGATTAGCTAGGGAAACCCTGAATAAATCACAATTAAATTTATTTGTGTTTCCTAAGATTTTTGTAAAGGAAAATCAGTATGAAAAAGATAATCACAGTTTTATTCTGTGCTGTTCTCATTTGTTGTTTCTTCTCCGGCTGTGGTGATGAAAGCAATGGGGGAGAGGGAGGCAACAGTAACTCCCAGATTTCCACATCCGACAGTGAGCCCTCAAAGGATGAGCTGTCGGCAGAGGATTTTGAAAAAAGGCTTAACGGTGTTTCAAGTATCAGCTTTGTTACGGAAACCAAGGATGACGAAAAGGATTTGTCAATGTTCCCCTATCAGGGGCTTGAGGCCTGCGTTATGGTGAGCAAGGACAATGTGAATATTGCAACATTCTTTGTGTTTGACAGTGACGAAAACGCAAAAAAAATCATTGAGGACTCCAAAAGGTCAAATTCCTCTGACTACAAGGAAGAAACAGGAAAAAACTTTGATAAGATTCAGCAGGGCTCTGTTGTGATTGAACAGGTGGGCAAAACCGTTGTCACCATCACATCAGAGGACAAAACCGTTACAGACACCATTCTGGATGTAACAGGGTATTAGTATAAGAATAGTAAACAAAAGTAAGGAGCTATCTGCAAAAAGCAGATAGCTCTTTTTGTGCTTTCAGCAAGGGGAATTACTTTATCCTTTTGCCCTTACCCAAAGTGTCTTTTTCTCTTTTTATCCTTTCCTTGGCTTCTGCCACAGTTTCTCCGTCACGGGTCAAGTATCGGTCAACAAAACCGTCCTCAATTTTGGTGTATCCGCCAACCACGGTGTCGCACATCTTGTCAAAACCGCTGGTCACCTTTTTTGCTATTTTTTCGTTTGCTTTGATTAGTTTTGATTTTGCCATTTTTATTACCTCCTAATTTTCCTGTTGCCATAACAAGACCAAATATAAACACAAACAGGCACACTGCTATGCCGGTAAGGGTGTTCATCACCATAATTTCCTTTTGGTTCATTCCCTTAAAGGAAACCAGCATTGAGCGTTGAAGTGACATTATTGATACAACTGCGTCTGCACATCCGATGTTGCGTATGGTTGTAAGCAGGGGCGAGCGGTGCTTGGCTGTTTTTACTGCATTTACAATGGCAATGGTCACCTTGTAGAATGTGTAGGTCGCAATGGTAATCATCACAATTTTTCCGTTTTTTGTAGCTACATCGTAAAAATTACTGTAATACACCGACCCCGACAGTACAAAGCTTAAGACCATAAGCATAATCCCTGTAAATCTCATTACAAAGATTTCCGGTTTTTCTGTCTTTTTTAGTACACTCTTTCTCTCATAAATAACAGCAGTAAAACGCATGACGGACAGAATAGTGTAATAAGCAAACATAGTCAAAAACCATAGGGAGCCGCAGACAACACCCAAGACCCCGTTGTAAAGAGCATAGCAAATATTTACAGCAAGGCTTGTTGTGGCAAAAAACACAATGCGATGCCGTCTGTTGTGGAATATGGTGTTCACTAAACTGTTTTTTTGAGAGAATTCCTTTATCTGTTCCTTGATTTTCATTATCCGTTTTTAGATATGGCTGGTTATTCCTTGATTCCCATCACAATAGGTATAAGACACAGGAGAATTACAATGCCTAAAATACCTACTAAAATGCCTAAAACCATCTTGCTCAACATCATACACAGGCACATTCCTACTCCAAGAGTCAAGGCACCGGCAACACCCACAAGGATTGTAATAAATGTTTTGCCGTTGATTTTTATAGGCTTTTTGTGTTCCATTTTGCGCCAGATTAATACTGTGATAAGCCCCAGCAAAATTCCGACACATCCGAAAACAACACCGGGAATAAAAGCGTTCCACTCTGTAATCAGTGCCATACACATACCCAGTGCAAACAAAACTCCGCTTACAGTTCCCAAAACCATTGCTACAAAGCTGCTTTTTTTCAATTTATTACCTCCAAAATATTTATTAAAACAACAGTTGTGTGTTTAATCTACTTATAGTATAATTACTATCAAGGACAAAAACAATCATCAATGTTTTAAAAAGTGTTGGGATAATGGAGGAATTTATGAATACTAAGAACAACAGTCGCAGAAGGGAATCACGCAAAAAAATAGAAACGGTGTTTTTTGACCTAATTCAGACAAAAGAATTAAGTCAAATTTCCGTTTCTGATATATGCAAAAGGGCCGAACTTAACCGAACCACCTTTTACGCAAATTATGTAGATATTTATGAGCTGGCAGATACTGTCCGTGAAACTCTCGAGGATAATATGGAAGAGCTTTACCGTGTGGATATTGAAACAGGAAACAACAGCAATGACTATTTGCGACTGTTTCGCCACATTTACGAAAATCAAATGCTCTACAAAACCTATTTTAAGCTTGGATACGACAATAACTACAAAATTCTAAAGTATGACAGCAGACTTGCCGAAAAGCACTTTGGCAACCGCTTTATTGAATATCACTGTGAATTTTTTAAAAGCGGACTAAATACCATTATCAAAATGTGGCTTGCCGGCGGATGTAAGGAATCCCCGGAGGATATGTACGAAATTATCAGGGACGAATACCGTGGTAGAGAGACCCCTTAAGCTTTGATGATAGGCAGTTCAATAGCACCGTTTTCATCTGCCTTTGAGGAGGAGTCAGAGCTGTTGCCCTTTGAATCAGAACTGTTGCTTGAGCTGTTCTCCTGATTTTTTTGGGAGCTTGCACTACTAGAAACTTTACTGCTTGCTGAACTTTCGGAAGCTCCTGTGGCACTTTTACTGCTGTCGTTGTCGTTGATAATTTCAAGCTCACCATCATCAACTGTGGGAATGTTCGCCTGAGGGGCTGAATTGTCCTCAATTTCACTTGATTTTGTGCTTTCCGTATTGGCAGAGCCGGTGGTATTCTCTTGACTTGTACTACCATCTTTATTGCTGTTTTCAGATGAAGTAACTGTGGTTGTACTTACAGATGTATCGCCTGTCTGCTTTGAATCCTCCTGCTTACTGCAGGAACTGTTTAGCAATACAACAGTCACTATTACTGCAATTACAACAACCACAGCAACAATCCAGATTAATATCTTCTTTTTCATAGTGTTTACCTTACTTAACCGGAATTATAGGCAGTTCTATAACTCCGCTTGCACCTGTAGAAACCAAGTTGTTTACTTTGATAATTGTGAAATCAGGGCTTGTGTATTCTTTGTTCATATAAAAACTCTCCTTTTATCTGGATTATCTTATCCTCTCATGATTTCAATCTCGTCATCTTCAAGCACAGGTGCTCCGCTTGCACCTGTAGCAACTAAGTTGTTTACATTGAGTCGGGACAAGAGATGTTGAACATTGTAAGAACATTTTTAATGACAATTTTAACAGCCATACAAAGGTTAAGCCTTGCCTGTGTCAGGGATTCGTCCTCGCCCTTAACTCTACAGGAATTGTAGAACCTGTGGAACAGGTTTGCAAGGTTTGTAACATACCTTGTAATTTTTGTTGGGTCGTAGTCCTTTGCTGAATTGATAATCTCCTCTTCAAAGGATGCAAGGTGGTTGATGATGTCCCTTTCCTCAGGAGCGCTAAGGAGGGTCAATTCCTCCTTGGTGCAGGAGCGAAGTGTGATTCCATCCTTTTCCAGCGCCTTGATAATTGAGCAGATTCTTGCGTGGGCATACTGAACATAGTAAACAGGATTCTGGTTGTCCTCCTTGACTGCAAGGTCAAGGTCAAAGTCCATCTGGCTGTTTGCCTCCCTTGTGTTAAATAGGAATCTTGCGGAGTCCACAGGCACTTCGTCCAGCAGGTCGGAAAGCTGAATTGCCTTGCCTGTACGCTTGCTCATCTTAACAAGTTCACCGTTTCTCACCAGCTTAACGAGTTGCATCAAAACTACATCCAGTTTGTCACCGTTGTAGCCTATGGCATCCATTGCGCCCTTCATTCTCATAACATGGCCGTGGTGGTCGGCACCCCATACATCAATGAGGGTGTCAAACCCTCTGTCGAATTTATTTTTGTGATATGCAATGTCGGCAGTAAAATATGTTGGGTTTCCGTTTTGACGGATTAATACGTCGTCCTTTAGCTCCAGCTTGTCAATGTATTCCTGGCTCTTGCCTTGGCTTAGGAGAATTTTGGTGCAGACTTCTGCATTCTTGTACCAAACAGCACCCTCTTTTTCGTAGGTAAGTCCCTTTGATGTAAGAATATCTACAACTTCCTTTACTGCACCGCTGTTGTGTAGCTCACTTTCAAAAAACCACTTGTCGTAGGTGATTTTGTACTTAGCCATATCAGCCTGCATCTTCTTGATGTTTCGTGGCAGGGCAAAGTCAACAAGTGCCTTTTTTCTCTCCTCTGAAGAACAGTTCAGGAGCTTATCTCCATTTTCCTCTTTATATAGGTTTGCAAGGTCGGTAATATCTCCGCCCTGATAACCGTCCTCCGGGAAAGGAACAGATGAGTTAAAAATCTGTAAATATCTTGCCTCAAGGGAACAGGCGAATTTTTCAATCTGATTGCCTGCGTCGTTAACATAAAATTCACGCCATACATCATAGCCTGCTTTGTCAAGTACAGATGCAAGACAGTCCCCTAAAGCACCGCCCCTTGCGTTACCCATATGCATAGGGCCTGTTGGGTTGGCAGAAACAAACTCAACCATAACCTTTTTGCCCTTGCCAAAGTTGCTTTGTCCAAAGTTTTCTTTTTCCTCTTCAATCTCTTTCAGCACCATTGCGTAGTAGTCCGGGGACAGGAAAAAGTTGATAAAGCCGGGACCTGCTGTTTCAAACTTGCTGAAAAGTGTACCCTCAAGGCTGATGTTGTTTGTGATAGCCTGTGCAATTTTAAAAGGTGGCATTCTAAAAGCCTTTGCCGAAACCATAGCAGCATTTGTTGCAAGGTCGCCATGGGATTTGTCGGCAGGTGTTTCAATTATAAAGTCCGGAGCCTCTCCCTGTGGAAGCTCTCCAAGGTCAATTGCTTTATTGATTGCAGATGTGATTACATCCTTCATTTGCTGTTTTGCTGTTTTAGCTGTTTTTGACATATCAATTTTCCTTTACTGTTAGAATAAAGCGGTTGTTGCTCATTGCCTGACCGTTAAGGTCAAGGCTGTAAGCAACCTCAAGCGTTCCGCCGTCTTTATCAAGATTGTTTTGTAGTTTGGTGCAAAATACGCCAAACATCAGTTCCCCCATTGGTGTTATGTAGTGGCACTTGTGGAGCTTGTCCTTTTCAAGGTAAAGCCTTGTGGTATGCTCCGATTCCCTAAGGATAGAAACCTTTGTGTCACCAATGGATTTTATAGTGTTTAAAGAAAAGTCGTCCTTGGTTTTGCTCTCCTCGGAAAACTCCTTGTACTTTACAATTTTTACACCGTTTTCTTCGTAATACTCTCCTGGTGCGGTAAAGGTCATTTCGTCCTTTTCTCCGTCTGCTTCCTGAGAGGCGAAAAGGGTGATTAAGTAATTTTTGTCCATATCAGTACCCCTCTATATCAATCTGTGTTACGGAGTGTTCTATGTTATGACCGAGAAAAATCTCCGCCACTTTTTCAAAGTTTTCCGGAGTGTCGCTGACATAGAACTGACAGTTGCCCTCATCATTTTCCTGGGAAAGCAATCCCTCACGTTTAAGTACCTTTTTGGCATAGTAGGCGGTTTCCATTCCGCTGTCAATAAGGGTTACTTCACTTCCCATAACCTCTTGAATTGCATCCCTGAGGATTGGGTAGTGGGTACAGCCTAAAATTAAGGTGTCAACACCGTTTTCCCTAAGGGGCGCAAGGTACCTTTCAACGGTGAGGTGTACGATTGGGTCGTCCTTGCTGATGAAACCGTTTTCCACAAGGGGAACAAACAATGGACAGTCCTGTTCAAAAACCTTAATTTCACTGTCCTCCTCTTGAAGTCTTGTTTTGTAGCTGTGACTTCCGATTGTTGCACTTGTGCCGATAACACCCACTTTTTTATTCTTTGTTGTTCTCACAGCGGTGTAAACGGTGGGGTTTACAACTCCTGTGTATGGCACGCCAAGGGTATCCTTTAAATCCCCTGCAACAGAGGAAACAGTACCACAGGCGGCTATTACCATCTTAACATTGTGCTTTAGCAAAAACCTTGCGTCCTGCACAGCGTATTTTTTGATTGTGTCGTTGCTTCGATTACCGTAGGGCACACGGCCTGTGTCCCCAAAATAAACAATATCCTCTTGAGGGAGAACACTAAGGAGCTGTTTTACAGCGGTAAGTCCTCCAAGTCCGGAATCAAAAACACCAATAGCTTTTCTTTCCATATATATACACCTTAATACAAATATAAAAACATAAAATATTTTCCTATATATATTACATACTTTTTTATTTTACCATATCCCGCCTGAACTTTCAAGGGTATAGGGGGAGTTTGGAGTTTGATGTTCTTAAATATGAATTTTGATTTTTTTTACAATATTTATTAGTTTTAACTATAATTTTTATTAATATTGTTGACTGAAATGTAATGTTGTGTTATCATTTTCTAAAATACAAGCGGAGGTAGAATATTTATGAAAAGATTATTATCCTTTGTGATTGCGGTGTGTATAATCATCGGCATTGTTACAGTTGCACCTATTTCTGTAGGTTCGGTGGAAATTCAGAAAGTAACAACAGGTGCTAAAAGCGGTGATTATGAATATAGTCTGCATGATGACGGCACAGCAACAATTATAGGTTACACCGGTAGTGACACAAGTATTACAATCCCATCACAGATTGATGGATATACCGTAACAAGCATTGGCAGTTATGCATTTGAAGATTGCACAAGCCTTACAAGCGTAACAATCCCTGACAGTGTAACAACCATTGGAGAGGCTGCATTTTTTGCTTGCACCAGCCTTACAAGCATAACAATCCCAAACAGTGTAACAACCATTGGGCAGAATGCATTTTTGCGTACAGCATGGTACGACAATCAGCCTGACGGTTTAGTTTATGCAGGTAAGGTAGCATATGAGTACAAAGGTGAGTGCCCTTCAAAAGTAATAATTAGGGATGGTACAAAAGGTATTGGCGAATATGCATTTTCCGGTTGCACAAGCCTTACAAGCATAAAAATCCCAGATAGTGTAACAACCATTGGCAATTATGCATTTTATAATTGCACAAGACTTACAAACATAACAATCCCTGACAGTGTAACCACCATTGGAAATGGAGCTTTTGAGTATTGCAAAAACCTTACTAGTATAAATGTGGATTCCCGAAACAACTACTATTCTTCAGTTAACGGTGATTTATACAATAAAGAACAAACAGAAATTATACAATATGCTATTGGCAAAGAGGATGAGTCTTTTATAATACCAAATAGTGTAACCAATATAGGTGAATGTGCATTTGTTTATTGCAAAAGCCTTACAAGCATAAAAATCCCGGACAGTGTAACAACCATTGGAAATGGGGCATTTTCTGATTGCACAAGCCTTACAAGTATAACAATTCCGGACGGTGTAACAACCATAGGCGATTGGGCATTTTCCTATTGCGAAAGCCTTACAAGCATAACAATCCCGGACAGCGTAACAAGCATTAGATATTGTGCATTTAATTATTGCACAAGCCTTACAAACATAACAATCCCGGATAGTGTAACAACTATTGGCGATTATGCATTTCATTATTGCAAGAGCCTTCTAAGCATAACAATCCCAGACAGTGTAATAAGCATTGGATCGAGTGCATTTCGTGATTGCCAAAGCCTCACAAACATAACAATCCCAAACAGTGTAACATCCATTGAATGGGGTGCATTTACGAATTGCACAAGCCTTACAAGCATAACAATCCCGGACGGTGTAACAACCATTAATGCTTATGCATTTACGAATTGCACAAGCCTTACAAGCATAACAATCCCGGATAGTGTAACAACTATTGGCAATGGGGCGTTTTCTGGTACAGCATGGTACAACAATCAGCCTGACGGTTTGGTTTATGCAGGTAAGGTAGCATATAAGTACAAAGGTGAGTGTCCTTCTGAAGTAATCATTAAGGATGGTACAAAAGGTATTGCCGAATTTGCATTTTTCTGTTGCACAAGCCTTACAAGCATAACAATCCCTGACAGTGTAACAACCATTGGTGGTGGTGCGTTTGAAAATTGCACAGGCCTTACAAACATAACAATCCCAGACAGTGTAACAACCATTGGCGATAGTGCATTTGGGGAATGCACAAGCCTTACAAGCATAACAATTCCCGACAGTATAACAACCATTGGCAGTGGTGCATTTTTCTGTTGCTACAACCTTAAAAGTATAACAATCAGAAATGGTGTAACAACCATTGGAAATGATACATTCATGGGTTGCACAAGCCTTACAAGCATAACAATCCCTGACAGTGTAACAACCATTGGCGATAGTGCATTTTCTGATTGCACAAGCCTGACAAGTATAAACGTAGATTCCCGAAACAACTACTATTCTTCAGTTAATGGTGATTTATACAATAAAGAACAAACAAAAATTATACAATATGCTATTGGAAAAGAGGATAAGTCTTTTATAATACCAAATAGTGTAACAACCATTGGCGATTTGGCCTTTGAGGGTTGCAGAAGCCTTACAAGCATAACAATCCTGGATCGTGTAACATTCATTGGTGAGCGGGCATTTTATTATTGCACAAGCCTTGCAACCATAACAATCCCGGACAGTGTAACAACCATTGGCGATTATGCATTAGGATATTATGGTTTAAATGATTGTAAAATAGAAAATTTTGTAATATACGGCTACCCGGATACAACTGCCGAAAAATATGCAAACGATAATGGCTTTGATTTTGTAAGTTTAGGTGAGAGGCCAACAACCTCTCCAACAGAGCCAAGTGCAACAGAGCCAAGTACAACAGTACCAAGTACAACCGAGCCGACTACAACACAGCCTAGTACAACAGTGCCAAGCACACCAAAGCCTGTTACTACACAGCCGACAACTCGACCAACAACTGTTAAGAAAACAACAGTAACTCTTGCAAAATCATCTGCAACTATTTACAGAACAGGAAAGACTACAATCAAGGCAACTGTAAAGAACGGCAAGGGTAA
>JBJEPA010000115.1:0-1849 GCA_051880995.1 Ruminococcus sp. | reverse complement strand
TAACAGCTTTAACCTCTTGGAAAAGAGCATGTTTGATGTCCTGTTCTGTGCTTGCGTGATAAACCCTTTCCATAGTTTCCTGGTCATAGACAATCTTTGCGTAAATTCTAAGGTCGTCCTTGTCTGTTCCGTGAGGTTTACCGTAAATCAGGGATTCCTGAACACCCTCAATTTTGTTTACGATATTTTCCATTTCCTCAGGGAAGATGTTTTTGCCGTTTTTAAGGACAATAACGCTCTTTTGTCGTCCGCAGATGTAGATGTATCCATCCTCGTCAATCCTTGCCAAATCTCCGGTGTGGAACCAACCGTTTTGCAGTACCTCGGCGGTAGCCTCTTCGTTGTCGTAGTAGCCAAGCATAACATTTGGACCTCTTACAACAAGCTCGCCTACACCGTTTTCGTCAGGATTTGCAATTCTTGCCTCTACGCTTGGTGCAGGTCTGCCAACGGAGCCGGTTTTGTGGTGACGACTTGTTGACATTGATACAATCGGTGCGGTTTCTGTAAGTCCGTAAAACTGGAGTATATTCAGTCCCAAGGCACGGAATCTTCTCTCAATAGTGGGGTCAAGTGGAGCAGCACCGCTGATAAAGTAGCGGATGTTACCGCCAAGCATATCGTGAATTTCCTTAAAGAGTTCTTTGCGTTCCTCCATAGTAGCATCCTGGTGAAGGGATTTGAGTTCGTTGATTTTATCTACCTTATTTTGTTTTTCGAGGGCTTTGCTTACATGTCCGAAAATCATCTCGTAAATTGCAGGAACACAGGCGAAAAATGTTACCTTGTAGTCGTGCAAATTTTTGACAATCTTTCTTGTTCCCTCGGCAAACACGATTTTTGCACCCTTGTAGATTGGAAATAAGAATCCAACGGTACATTCAAAAACGTGGTTAAGGGGAAGATAGGAGAGGAAGACATCGTCGCTGGAAATATTTATCTTCTTGTCCAGGTCCAGAAGATTGGTACAAATATTGTTCTGGGATAGTGCCACAACCTTTGAACGGCTTGTGGTGCCAGAGGTGAACAGCATTATGTTCATTGTGTATGGGTTTACCTTTGCGTCTGTGAATTCGGTAAATCCTGCTTCAAGAAGGTGTCTGCCATAGGAGGCAAGCTCTTTTTGGGAATAAACACCGCCACTGTGTTGTTCCAGCTCCATTGAAATCAGGTGTCGCAGGTTATTGTGACTGCTGAACTTAATGCGTGTAAGTGTTTCCCTGTACTTTTCAGTATAAAAAATTGCGTTTACACCGGAGCGTTCAATTACGCTCTTAATCTCGTTTTCAGGCAAAGTTTTGTCAATGGGAACAACAATTCCTGTTCCGCAGACAATAGACAGGTAGGCTATCTCCCACTCAAAGGAGTTTGCACCGATGATGGCAATTTTTTTGCCCTTTAGCCCCATATTTACAAGGCTTGTGCCAAGTCCCTCTACAATGTTGAAAACATCATTGTAGGTGTAGTATGTAAAGCTTCCGTCTTTATTTTTGATTTGATAAGCAATTTTATCACCGTGCTGTTCCTTGGTTTTTGTAAGCATATCCTTAAGGTCGGAAATAGCAGGTGGTGTAAATGTAATATTATCCATAATAATCTCCAAGAAAATTTATCTTAACCTAATTATTTTAGCATAACAAAAGAATATAAGTCAAACACTATGTAGTGATAAAGGAGTAGAAATTTATTTCTAAAACAGATATCTTTTGTGGAACATTATATGTATTCGCTAAAATTGTGCTTCTTTTTTCTTTAAATGATTTATATTGCATTATTACTATTGTATAATTATAGCGAATGACAATATATGTTGTCACAATTTAATTTACGGAGGAATTAAAAATGCCAT
>JBJEPA010000114.1:0-29370 GCA_051880995.1 Ruminococcus sp. | reverse complement strand
CGAACTCCGCCGTAGAGGTCTGCATTTAAAATCCAGTATGGATAGATTTATAGTTGTTGCTATTGTAGTAATTTGTTCAAAAGTTTTTTATTTAAAATCCAGTATGGATAGATTTATAGCCGGCAGACATTTCTGTGACTGTGTGACAGTAGATACATTTAAAATCCAGTATGGATAGATTTATAGCCTTATCGTCTTTGTTAACCCATTTTTTGTTCTGAGTATTTAAAATCCAGTATGGATAGATTTATAGTATTATCGCTGATACACTCAACTTGATATGTAGTGTCATTTAAAATCCAGTATGGATAGATTTATAGAAGACAGCACTGCATTGGATAAGTACGTTCATAAAAATTTAAAATCCAGTATGGATAGATTTATAGGAAAAGCATTCCTATACGGTGATTGGGACACTTTTGCATTTAAAATCCAGTATGGATAGATTTATAGTTGTTTTTTCATACCTTGACCAGCTTTATCCACACAAATTTAAAATCCAGTATGGATAGATTTATAGCAGCAGAAGTGAGTTCTATGTTACTTCCTGCCTCAAATTTAAAATCCAGTATGGATAGATTTATAGCGGACTGCAAACATTCTTTAAGCCTGTTGGTTCTGCATTTAAAATCCAGTATGGATAGATTTATAGTTTATTTTGTCGCTACTGTAAGTATTTTTTTCTGAATTTAAAATCCAGTATGGATAGATTTATAGACCTCTGCTTCTGCTATCGCCGCACTACAAGAAAGATTTAAAATCCAGTATGGATAGATTTATAGATCAGGACTTGATTTCTTTGAAGTTCTGAGAAACGAATTTAAAATCCAGTATGGATAGATTTATAGAGAGTGACGAATCAGTTATTCTTGAAGCTGTTCTTGATTTAAAATCCAGTATGGATAGATTTATAGTCTGTATATTGCGGGAAATGGGCGAGTTTTGTTTGCATTTAAAATCCAGTATGGATAGATTTATAGTATGAAAGTACATAGCAGGGCATTTTTCTCAATTTCATTTAAAATCCAGTATGGATAGATTTATAGAATAATCTCAATCTTGTTGTCAGTCCAGTTATGATTATTTAAAATCCAGTATGGATAGATTTATAGCGGAAATCCAGAATATGTTGTTCTTAACATTGGACATTTAAAATCCAGTATGGATAGATTTATAGCCACCCGGATGTAGAACTTGACGTTCTTACCTCTAAATTTAAAATCCAGTATGGATAGATTTATAGGTGGACATTACCATGCTGCAGGACTTACAGACGAAAAATTTAAAATCCAGTATGGATAGATTTATAGTCGTGCAAAAAATAGAGTAGTATTTATCTACATTAATCCCACACAAATTGTCGAGTGAGCAGAAAACAGGAAATATTTTGACCTTAATAATTACCTTAATCTATATTTTTGCGATATTCACTAAGTTTTAAGCCTCTGTCAATCCCCCACATATTTCTCATTACAAGAGGTTGACAAACATTTTCATCACAAAAAATTAGAGGTTTTATCCTCTTCTATTCCCAAAAATTCTTTGCTCAGCCACCGTTCTTCACGGGTATGAAACATAATCACAGAATCCTTGTCTTTCCGAACATATTGGGCAAGTTCTTTCTTTAGCGCAATAGCATTTGACTTGCTCAAATTACCTTCAAAAACAGAATTCTGGATATGCACAAGGTATTTTTTGCAAATTTTAAAGACTTTAGGCAAAATCTTTTTGCCTTTTTCATCAAACAGTATGTCATATACAAGAATCACATACAACTTCTACCACCACATTTCAAAACCTTTGTATTCCTTTTCTCCAATTATGTGTTTTATCAATTTATATAATTCGAGACGGATCAAGAATTGATAAGACACATTTTTGTTTAGTTCCTTATGAAATATCGTAGTTTTTAGTTTGTTATCAAGCTCAGACATAATAGTTTTTGATGCTTTTTCAGTAAGCTGTAAACCGTTTAAATCTTTCACAAAGCTATCTTCTGTTATTTGATTTCTATTGAGCAATGCAAATATAAGACGATCTGCAATTAATGGTTTAAACACTTCAGAAACATCCAACGCAAGAGAAAATCTCCTTGTACCCGGTTTATGCAAAAAACTGATTGTAGGATTAAGTTGTGTTTTGTAAATCTCTGACAAAGTTTTAGTATAAACCAAAGTATTCACATAGGATATAAGGCTGTTTATCATATTATCGGCAGGGTGATAAACCCTTTTATCAAAATTAATATTTTGATCAATTATGATATTCCATGCCTTGTAATACTCTTGCCTGATATTCCCCTCAATACCCATAAGTTCTTCAATACTTTCGGTCTTTTCAATATTTTTCCGGAGATTTTCTATTCTTTTCATTGAGTAAGAAACATCTTTTCCTCTACCATTATAATATCTTAAATTACGGTAGATGTTAAATGATGCCGACTTAATAAACTCCTGTGCTATCGAAAGTCTGTTGGAATAGTCGCTGTACGCAAGAGCCTGCTGGACAAGTAACTGCCCGGCAAGCTTGCTTTCTTTTGGACAAAAACTACCTATATAAAACTGATAGTGATTGAAAAAATGCACCGTGACTCCATACTTTGAAAACATATTAAGTAACTTAGAAGTCACTGTGATTTCGTTCATTATGTATATTTCCTTTATATTTTCAATAGGCAAATCCTTTGTAACACCATCAAGAGTTTTAAACCTTAAGGTGTTATCCTTTTGGGTCAGGTTACCTGATGAATAGATATAGTAGCTTTCTTGCATTTTACACCTCAAATACAGCACAAATCATAGTATGCACAGGATTTGCATATCCTTTTCTTTTCAAATTTCGGAGGCAAATCCAATGCCACAATTCTATTAATATCTTCAATGACAACCTTGAGTTCTTCTTCATCGTCCTGTGTTAATTCAACATCAACACTCTGCTTCAAAAGTGGAAAATCTATTCTTCCCTTTAGCCCTTGTACTCCGTGATTTTTCAGATAATAAAGGTAATACTTAATCTGTGCAATACTTGCTTCTTCAACTTTTTTGCTCTTTTTCACCTCGTGCAATAGCTTATGCTCAGAGATATAGTCAATATTAATGGTGTTGTTAATCATTATGTGTTTCTTTTTGTTTTTATAAGTAGTTTCATCAATGATTTTGCCGATTTTCACATTTTCATTTTCGCTTTCCATTGTAAGTTCATTTGAAAAATACCACAGTTTTCTTTTGCAAACATAGTAGTAATATATTTGCATACCTGTTACATAATTGTTTGACATATTATCCCCTCAAAGTTATCTTCTGTTTTCCGAGTTTTGCTGTCGTCCGAAGAATCATCCTCAAATTCTATTCCGGTTTTCTTACTGTACTTGCAGTTTACAACAGGGATGCTTATATACTTTCGATCGATATATTTCATTGCTTGATGTCTTTTGCATCTGTACATAGAAACAGAAACTGTGAGCAAGTTTATTTTGTCCCTTTCTTTAAGCTTATCCTCAGAAGTTGCAGTATCCGACTTTAAAACATCCAACGCATTACAAATTTCTTGGTAATTGTCGTCATATACAGGCTTGGGTATTACGCTTATACGGTCAATACTGCGTATTCCGTCATCCTTACTTTTAAGATAATCATATCCTTTTTGGTAATTCTCCATAATAGTACAATATTCTTTGTAATACTGCGAATTTTCAATATTTTCTGCTGACAAATATGTTTCTATAAGATTGTTTTTGTCTTCCTCGGTAACAATTCCGTCAACAGTAAGTATTGCCTGTTTAGAAAGGCTGTGGATTGTTTTATCAACAAATTCTGTTGCTTTATCCTGAAGTTCTGTAAACACATAGCAATTGTACTTTGAAAAATCCTTTTTCCCATTTCTGTTCACTCTGCCAAACCTTTGGAACAAAGAGAATAAATCGGACATTTCTGTAATAAGAACATCAAAATTAATGTCAAGACTAGCCTCGACAACAGAGGTTGAAACCCAAATTTCAGGTCTTTTCATGTCCTCAGGCTTTTCTTTAGATGCTGACATAATTTTCTTCTCTTTATCCATTCTGTCCTTTTGAATAAAACTGGCGTGAAAGAGGTGTATATCAGCGTCAATATCGCCCTCTATAAGCTCCCTGTAAATCCTGTTTGCTGTTGGGATTGTGTTGCAAATAACAAGGTATTTCTTAACCTGTTCTCCCTTTGTATTTGAAACAATATCATATACATCCTGAGAGCATAGCTTATCCTCAAACACCTTTACATTGTGCCTTAATTTTCCCTCCTCAGAGAAATCATTTGTCACCACATCGTCGCCAAAAATTCCAAGCAATTCTTTCCTTACAAATGGTGGTAAAGTTGCAGTTAAAACCGCAACCTTACCTCCAACGGTGTGTATCATTTTTATTGCGTAAATTATGGCGGCAAGCACATCCGGTGAATACATTTGAATCTCATCTATTATAAATTTTGAATAGGAGGAAATGGCAAGCTTATATTCATATCCGGGATACTTTAGAGCAAAGTCAAAAATTTGATCAGGGGTACAAACTGTAATAGGTAAAGAAAACTGTTTGCTATACTCCAAGTAATCAAAGTCAAAGGACTCATCACTGTCACCTTTTGAATCCTTAAGATAGTATGATTTCATATCGGAATGAACAAGGGCAACTCTATCCTTAAAATCAGCACCTGACAGTTTTTTGATTCTGTCATACATAGCATTTATTGCTGTCTTTAGAGGTAAAACAAAGAAACATTTGTTATTACCGCACCAAAGCAAACCAGCCTCTGTTTTTCCCATTCCTGTGGGGGCGGTTACAATCAAATTGTTATCCCTGTTGTCCATACAGAAGATTTGCAGTTTGTTATACTCAAAATCATCCTCAAAATTATTCTTACTCCAGTTATCAATACATTCAAGGAGAAAATCATTCTTCTTTTCACACTCTATACCGGCACTGGCACTATAATCACACTTGTGTAATAGACCCTTTAACAGGACTGCGTATTGCTTTTCGGGGGATTCAAGGGGAGTTTCAAAAATATTTTTCACCTTGTTCAGGCTCCTGCGCATCTTCTTGTATTCATTTTCTACAAAACCTAATTCGGTCAAGAATTTAGAAATAAGCTCTCTTTCATTCTTAAAAATAACCATAGGTGACTCTTTTCTGTAATGATGATACAAAATTGCAAACAAGACCGCAGTAGCGTTGTTGCAATCCTCTTCATCAACAAAGAATACCGATAAAACAGCATGGGGGACTTCTATTTCATAACAGAATTTTGAGTTCCTTTTAATTCTGATTTGAAATTGAGAATTCAGTTTTCCCATATCGTGATTTTTACATGCTACTATTAAATCCTTGTATAGATTTTCAGTTTTAATATAGCCTAAGTCATAGAGTAATTTTGCCGCTTTGAGTAATTTGTTTGTATGCTCCTCTATTGTTTCGTCCGTCTTTGCCAACGCATTATGAATGTCCATAAGTCACCTATGCCAAGAAAACAGCATATTCCTTTCCGTCCTGATTATCCAAGAAAACTCCGTCACACTCTCCGTCAATAAATTCAAGTTTATTGTACAAGACAGGTATTCTGTTAAAGACTCTTTTTCGCATACCGCCTTTGATATTCTGAACAGTATAGTCCTTAGGCAACAAATATTTTGTACCGTTCCTATAAATTCCTTCTGTGTTTTTATCTAAGCCAATTTTATCATTATTTTTGCTATTGTTTTTTTCAATAATCTCTAAAGGAATATAAAAATCAAAGGGGTCAACAGGGGAGTCATAGGAAATCTCCCCCTCCTGGAGTTCTGTTTCACAACATTCCAGCACCTCAACAAAATCCTCACCTCTGCCTATTGCCGTCAGGTTGCCTATGTTGTTTACAATATCTTTCATTGTTTGTTCGTCGCTGGCAATGTGTATTACCAGCTCAATATCGTAAAGCATCTCAATATACTTGGGACCTGTTGCAAGGGTTCTGAACTTTGAATAAGGTATTGTATATTTCTGCTCCTCATACTTTTTATAAGCATTTTCAATTTGCTTTACACGGTCACTAAAGGCCTTAAAATCTTTTTCTGAAACAGTTTCGTCTGCTTTCATTTTTTTAGCCTTATCCTTCATTCCCTTGATGATTTTTTTGTGCTTATCAATACGCTTTTTTGTCCTCCTTAAAAAGCGGTATTCATCCAAAAGCCTTTGATTCACAACATTAATTGTAATACCCTTGTCAAAGTCATTGCCCTGGGAATTTTGCGCCACAGCCACAACATCATATGCTGTGGAAAGCATATCGGGATTTCGCATTTTCACAAGGGTATTTCTGTCGTTTTGCAGAGAATTTAGAAAGCAGTTATCCTTGTACATTTTTGTTTTCAGGGAGCCGTACTTACCCTGTATGCTTACTTTCATAGGGTGATAGCTTGTGTATTTACAGGCATTATGCACAGCCCCGATTATAGTGGAAGGAGGTGGCAAGGGGTAGGTCATTCGGCAATTTACAGTTTCTTCTTTTCTGTAATTTGCACTGTTTTGCTTTATATGAAGTCTTACAGCTTTCATATTAATTCCACCTTAATTTGTAAAATACTCTTTAACTTCTTCTCTTAACTCGCCGAAAAACTTTGGCACTGTGGTTGGATTAAGCTCTCTGACAATGTCATCCTCGTTACCAAGCTGACCGTTGCGCATAAGTCCGCAGGAAAATCCCATCTCCAGCTTTTCTTTGATAGGCTCAAGCACAAGATTTTTGCCAACAACCTTTACTGCATTCTCAAACATATGGGTTTTCCTTGGGGAAAGTCCACCCACAATGAAAATAGGCTCTGCATTGTCAAGGTTGCCCTTTACAACAAGGGAGAGATTTTCTACTGCATCAATGATTGACAGTACACGACTGCACTTTTCTTCATTGTCAGCCTCTACGCCAAAGTTTTCGTCAACACCAACCTTTTCAAGGTCAATGGTAAGGCTGTAAAGCTTGATTGACTTGTCATACTCGTACTGATATGGATTCAGACCACACTCTTTTGCATCATTTTGAACATTTTTACCGTTAGCCTTTGCATAATTGGTTGCAAGGAAAAGGTTGTTGTGAAAACGGGCATCATTGATGAAAGGCTCTGCCGAAATTGCGTCGGTGAGGTAGAACGAGCTGTTTCTGATATATGTAACATCCTTAGTTGACATATATCCGCCCTCCAGGGCTTTGCAGGTTGCGGCATTGATGTCCTTAGTTACAAGTTTTTGTGCTACTGTATCACTTGAAGTTTGCAAGTCGTCGTAAAGACCTGCCTGAACACAAATAGCGTTCTTAAGGCTTTCTCTGCTCCTTGTGGCATACTCCTTGCCACCTCTGAACACCTTTTGTACACTTGAAATGTTACCAAGGCTTTCGCCGTAGTTACTTGTCATATTTGCAATTACTGTTAAAGTTAATGCTGTTTTTTTCATAATAAATCAATCTCCTTTTTTACTTATTTGATTTGTTCTCTGACGGAACTTCTAATTTGCATATAAATTCATACATCAATTCTCTGTTCTTTTCAGGTTCTTCAAAGAAGTTCACAAAAAATGATAAATCCATCTCTGTATATTCTGATAATTTTAGCATAACATCCATTACCCTATCATAATCATGAGCAATAAATGCACTGGTGAGTTTTCGCTTATATATGCTAACCTTACTTTTGTCTTTCTCCAAAAGAATCATATTAGCCTTGTATCCCAAATCATTTGCGTTTTTTTTCATCATTAAATTTCCTTTCCACGATGCATTAATTGTAATTAAATTCTCTGTTATTTGTTTAACAATAGACTTGTTCACATCCTTTTCAAAATAATGTACCATCATTTTTTCAATAAGGTCATCAAGCAGGACATTATTAAGACAACGGTCGTAAACTTCACACTCAACGCTTATTTCGTATTCATTTGATATTTTTATAGTATAATTCAAGGAGTTATCGTTCAAGTCTTTTAGTTTTCTTAGACAGTCAAGCCTAACATACAGAGAGTTATAATATTCCTTATCCTGCGACTTAACAATGATTTCTACATCATAGTTAATATAGTTTTCAACATTTCTCAAAATTGCAAAGAGATTTTTCCGTGCGTCATTTCTATTGATTTTATATAACTTATCAGGATTCTCTGTTTTGGAATCTTCTTTATCTACCTCATCAAATTTCTTAGACTTCTTTTTTTTCTTAACTTTTTCAGTAGCTTTCTCCAACTCCTTAGTGAGAATTTCACTTGTCAGTTCAAGGGTTTCTACTGAATAGTTGTTGTTGATAAAGTAGGTTTCGTACATATCGGAATTTGAAAACGCAAAGGGAATAAAATCAAATTCTATTATGTCGTTGCTGTCAAAGCTGTCCTTTGAAAAGCAAAAGCCTAAAAACCTTGTTTTTCTACCCTCGTCAACGGAATAACCTGTTAATCTGCAATGGTTGTTCTGTTCTGTCAATAACAGATTGCTGTTGCAGTAGTTACTGTAAAGATTTTTTCCATATCTAAATATGCTTTTCACAATTTCAAGCCTGTTTTCTTCAATTAACGAGATTATTTCATCCTTATTTGTACCGTCAAACTTAACCTTGCCCATAACCTTTTTCAGTACAGTTTTGCTCTTTAAAAGGTCGTTAACGGTCTTGATTTGTTCCTCACTAAATTCCTCATTATTAAGGATTTTTAAAATGATACTATGGGTCATATCCTTTGAAAAATGGTGTTCTGCAAAAAGCAAATAATTTTCCTCTGTGATATACTCCTGTTTGTAAAGGATGCCGTCAAAGCCATACACAGCGCCCTCAGGCTTTTCCTCACAATCATTAAGGACTAAATAGTCAAAACCCATATATTTCAGGAATTTCAATAGACCAAGGGTTGATGACGCATATCTCCAGTCGGTTGGCTGGAGTAATGTGTCAAACCCATTATAATCAATCCTTGTTTTCAAAATCTCACCCCCTATCCCTCTGCTAAAAGTAACGGAAAGCCAAAACCGGCAGACTTCCTTGAACCGATTCCGCTTTGTAAAAGATAATTTATTATCGCCTTGTCACCACTTAATAAGAAATCCCCAAGGCTACACTCGACATAACTTCCATAGTGAAACACAACCGTTTTTTTACCATCGACAGGTTTGATAGAAAACTCCAAAACCATATTTTCATCAAATCCTGCATCTAAAAGCTGACTTTGCAGTATTTTGTTTGCTTTCTCCTGAAAATCATTACTTTCAACTGAAAAATACTTGTCGGTGTTTTCCTCTTCATTATGCTCTCTGACACAAAGTGGACTTAGCATCTTCACCAATACTTCCTTTGAATTTGTCTGCTTTTCCACCTGCTGAGTAACATTTGTCAAAGTAAAAGTGTTACCAAGTGGTGCCGGAAAACTCCTGCCCTTATACTTGATAAAAGCTGACATAAACACAAATCCTGTGTTTTTATCCGGTGTAGAAAATATCAGGCGCAACTCATTCTTTTCAAGGGTTATCTCACTTTTTGTGAATTTTGGATGGGGCAAATTCACCGCAAAAGTAAAATTTCTTCTTTGAGGGGTAAAGTAATATTTTTCATAATACTTTCCCTGAGCAATTTCAGAGAGAACACGCTTAAAAAAGGAAAGAAAGACTCGCCGGTAATCTACCGGTAATTTGTTGTTCTTCAGAATAAACTGTAAAAGAATTTTCATTTTTACCTCCTGTTTTAATAATAATAAAAAGCAACTAAGAGAAACACATTCACATATTTTATTACATTTTACAATATGTTTGATTTTTCTTTTTTAATTGCCAATTTATTACATTTACATCTTTAGTATATCACACTATAAACTATTGTCAATACCAAGTATATATTTATTTATATATTTTAAATAATTTTCTAAATATATTCTCAATTTTTCGTCAATATAGCTAATTTGATATTTCGACCCCATTGTGATAGAATAAAGTAAATCTAATCAAAATGGATTTTAAAAAGTATCTATTTTAAAAATGATTAAATCTATCCAAATTGGAATGTTATGTATGTGTGTTTATTTCACATATATAATAACACAAACATTGTCCCATAACTGGGACTTTTCTTTTTTATATAAAATTTATTTGCAAAAAATGACTCCCGAATACAAAACTAATTGTATCGGGAGTTACTTTTTCAAAAATTATAATTTCCAAAATAAACCTTATATTTTTTGGCATAGTCAAAATTTACTTACAGATAATATTACTGGGTTCAAAACCATTAAACAATGAAAGGAAATGTAATATATATGAAAGCCACCGGAATTGTTAGAAGAATTGACGACTTGGGAAGGGTTGTTATTCCTAAGGAAATCAGACGAACTCTACGTATCAGAGAGGGCGACCCTCTTGAGATTTTTACAGCTACTGACGGAGAGGTTGTCTTTAAAAAATACTCCCCTGTGGGGGAGCTGGGCAACTTTGCCGCACAATACGCAGAGGTGCTTACAAGAATCAGCCAAATGCCAACGGTTATCACCGACCGTGACCATGTAATTGCTGTTGCCGGGGCAAGCCGTCGTGAATATATGGAAAGACGAGTTACCCAAGCCCTTGAAAACTATATGGAGCAACGGCGTAGCTATACTGCAACCGAAAACAGCAACGGTGACACCTTGCCTGTTGAGGGCATTGACTCCCCTGCATCTATTATTTACCCCATTATAGCATCGGGAGATGTAACAGGTGCTGTGTGTATGCTCCAAAGCGACACCGTGAAAATCCCGACAGATGCTGAAATCAAGCTTTGCCAAAGTGCCGCCGCATTTTTAGGCAAACAAATGGAAGAATAACCTACCCAAATAATAAAACAGAACTGTCCACTGTCAGACAGTTCTGTTTTTTCTTATTGTTTTCTTTATTTTACAGAAAAATTATCAATTAATCTTGTCTTGCCGATGTAAACTGCCATTGCAACAAGAGTTCCCTTTTCTATCTTTTTAACAGGCATCATTGTCACTCCGTCAACAGCCTCAACATAATCAATTTTTGCCAAAGACTCTTTGTTTATAAGACTTTTCATTTCTTCAATTAATTTGTTGGCATCGGTTTCTCCTTCCTGAACAAGTTTCTGTCCCAAAAAGATTGCCTTAGAAAGACACAAAGCCGACTTTCTCTCTTCTTCGCTTAGATAAGTATTACGGCTTGACTTAGCAAGACCGTCCTCTTCTCTAATTATAGGACAGCCTACAATTTCTATGCCGTAGGACATATCCCTTACCATTCTTTTGATTATTGCCAGCTGTTGTGCATCCTTTTCCCCAAAGAATGCCTTGTCAGGAGTTACTATGTTAAACAGCTTTGATACAACGGTGCATACGCCCCTGAAGTGGATTGGGCGGGTTTTTCCGCACAGCTGTTTTGGCATATCAGAAAGTATCTCTACAAAAGTTGCGTTGTCCTCCTCGTACATTTCGCTGACCTCAGGGTGAAAAACAAGGTCTGCTCCCATTTTTTCGCACAATACCTTGTCCTGCTCAAAATCCCTTGGATATGACTCCAAATCCTCATTAGGGGCAAACTGTGTTGGGTTGAGGAAAACACTGACAACTGTTTTGTCACACTCTGATGCAGAGGTTTTTATAAGACTTCCGTGCCCCTCGTGGAGGTAACCCATTGTCGGCACAAGTCCCACCGTTAAACCCTGGCTTTTCCACTCCTTAACCGCATTTCTTACTTCTTGAATTTTAGTTGCAATTTTCAAATTGCTCATCCTCTTTCCTGTATAAATTATGTCGATAATTTTTATAGTTTATTATTGAAATTCCTTTATAATCTCTCTCATAACACTTTCATCAATGGCGAAGGTATGCTCCTTGCCGGGGAACGCACAAAGCTTTACCTCTCTGTCGTATTCCTCAAAAGCATTCTGCATAGTTTCTCCAACCTTTGCATAGTGCTTTACAAACTTTGGTACATAGTCGCTGAACATACCAAGCATATCCTGATATACAAGCACCTGACCATCTGTACCGTTACCGGCACCAATTCCGATTGTGGGAATTGTCAGCTTTTTGGAGATATACTCCGCCAAATCTGCCGGAACACATTCAATTACAACTGCAAAGGCACCGGCCTTTTCTACTGCAAGTGCGTCCTCAACAATCTTTTTGGCATTTTCAATATCCTTCCCCTGAACTTTAAAACCACCAAAGGCATTTACGCTTTGCGGGGTCATTCCAATATGTGCCATAACGGGAATACCTGCACTTGTGATTTTCTTAATCTGCCTGCAAACCTCTTTGCCACCCTCAAGCTTAACAGCGTTTGCCCTTGCCTCTTTCATAAGTCTGCCTGCGTTTTCAAGTGCCTGTTCGTCAGAAATTTGGTAGGACATAAAGGGCATATCAATTACCACCATAGCATTTTTGCAGGCTCTTGAAACAGCACCGCCAAAGGTAATCATATCCTCCATTGTAACTGAAACGGTGTCCTCATAGCCAAGCATTACATTGCCAAGGCTGTCCCCAACTAAAATTGCATTCACTCCTGAGTTATCCACCAGCTTTGCTGTGGAGTAATCGTAGGAGGTGAGCATTGAAATTTTTTCGTTATTCTTCTTCATTTGGGCAAAGGTTGCCACGGTGTTCTTCTTCATATTCTTTTCCTTTCAAAATATTTTCAAGGGTTTTATAATCCTTTTCTTTATTCTTTCTCTTTGCTATCTCCAAAATTCTTTTGGAAAGCACCTTATAAACTAAAAAATCATCTTTGCTGTCCAACACAGAAAGGTGTTTCTTAACAGTTTCCTCGTCACATCTTTCCACAGGGCCTGTAAGGCTCTTTTCCACATCAAACTGAAAGATATGGTCAATATTATTTGTAACAAGAGGTGCAAGGGCTTTAAGGGCATTTTCTCTTGTAAAACCACATCTTTCAAGGTTTTCTATGCTCATATCAACAAGACCTACAACAAGGTTACTAGCCATTGACGCTGACATATGATACCTTACCTTATCTTTGCTTTTGATTACCTGGTAGGGATTTCCACATTTATCAAGGATAAAAGACATAAGCTTTACAGCCTTTTCACTGCCCTCCAAAGTAAAAAAGCCATCAGCTATTTCTCCATAAGACTTCTCTTTGTGACTTATGGCAAATAACGGATGGACCGAACATATAAAAGCACCGTGGCTTTCTGCATCGGGAAAAGCCTCCCATGCTGTTGTAACACCACTGCAATGACATATTAATTTTCCTTTTATTGCTTGTTTTGAAAGGGAAGCATACACTTCGCCAATACATTTGTCAGGAACAGTAAGAAAAAGAGCGTCACATTTTTCCATAAGTTTATTAATGTCGTCATAACAGGCTGAATGAGTGAACTCAGCCGCCTTAGATGCACTTTCTATACTTTTGCTAAAATATCCCGCAATCTCAATACCGGCGCTTTGAAAATACTTTCCCATGGTAAACCCCACCTTGCCGGCTCCTGCAAATCCAATTTTCATAATATCACCCTTTCACAGGTGACGCCCAGTCCTATTCCTTTCGGATATAAGCTATAAATGGTATAAATAAAAATCATTGTATGGTACCGTTTACAATAGATAATACAGTCCACAGATATAATATACCATTGTAATAACAAAAAGTAAAGATAAGAATAATAAAAAGGCAGGGTCAAACCCTGCCTTAAAAATCAATATTTGATTATTTGTTGAAGATTGACATAATGTCATAGAAGGTGTCGTCCTCGTCATCGTCCTGAGGCTTAACTTCCTTCTTTGCAGATGACTTTGCATCCTTGAGAGCAGGCTTTTTGTCATCAGCAATTTTGCTGTCATCTCCATTAAAACCTGTTGCAATAACTGTAACGCTGATTTCATCTTCCATATTTTCGTCGATAACAGCACCCCAGATGATGTTAGCATCCTCAGAAGCCTTGTTGGATATCATTGTTGAAGCGGTATCAATATCCTCAAGTGAAATATCGGCAGATGCTGTAACATTGATGATAACACCCTTTGCACCATCGATAGCTGTTTCCAGAAGCGGAGAAGAAATAGCCTGTTCTGCTGCAAGAGTAGCCTTGTCCTTACCGGAAGCCTTACCAATACCCATATGTGCATAGCCGGCATTCTTCATAATTGCTGTAACATCAGCAAAGTCAAGGTTAACAAGTCCGGGAACAAGGATAAGGTCAGAAATACTCTGAACACCCTGGCGAAGAACATCATCGGCAATGCTGAAAGCATTTCTCAATGTGATGGACTGGTCGCTGAAATATTTTAATCTTTCGTTAGGAACAATAATCAATGAGTCAACAGATGTTGCAAGTTCCTGAATGCCCTGCTCTGCCTGAGCCATTCTCTTTTTGCCTTCAAAAGCAAAAGGCTTTGTTACAACTGCAACTGTAAGGATACCCATCTCTTTAGCAATACTAGCAACGACAGGAGCTGCTCCTGTACCTGTGCCACCACCCATACCGGCAGTAACGAACACCATATCTGTGTCCTTCAAGAGAGCTGCAATTTCATCCTTGGATTCTTCAGCAGCCTGCTGACCGATTTGTGGAAGGGAGCCTGCACCCTTACCTCTTGTAATTTTTTCACCTATCTGAATTTTCTTGTCTGCTTTGGAGAACTGAAGAACATGTTCATCTGTGTTAACTGCGATAAATTCAACATTCTGTACTTCGGTAGCCACCATTCGGTTAATGGCATTACCGCCACCGCCACCGACACCTATAACTTTAATAACAGGCAAATAATTCATTGGTTCATTTTCTAACTCAAAAGCCATTTTACTTCCTCCTTGCAACCTTATATCTAAAAACAGTCTAATATTTTTATACAATATCTAATGTATAGGTTAACATAATTACACGAAAAAATCAAGTAATTTTCGGGTTTATATTAAAATTCCAGAAGCACATCTATATATGGTGTTTACCTTGATTTTTTTGACAAAATACATTAACAAATGCCCCTTTTATTGCACGACTCCTGCACTCTCATCATAATATCCGTTGGAGTCAACATAGGTATCTTGTCCGGCATACGGGTCAACATAAGCATTGGGATCTGCATAAGAATCATAACCGGCATAAGGGTCAACATAAGTGTCCTGTCCCGTGTTGTAATCGTAACCATCATCCCAAACAGCCACGGTAGTTTCGGTTGTGGAATTTTCAGTATTAGTAGTTACAATAGACTTTTCGTTAAAGTAACTTTTCTTTGTATCCTTACACTGACTTACATCAAGGGTTCCCTGAATAATTCCTGTATCATTTGGATCAAGTTTTTCCGTTATAATGGAATTTGCCGTTCTAACCTTGTAGTCAATATCCTCCGGCACACCCATTTTTACAAGTATTCTGCCGTCATAGGTAAAGGTTAAGTTTGCCTTATCCGAAACATTTATTTCTGTCAGCTTGTCCAGTCCGCATTTATCAACACTTTCAACAATAGTTTCAAGTGCTGTGGACATACTTTCATCGCTATATTCTACATAAGTTCCGGGAACATTGGACTTTAGGGTAAGTCCCTTAACAAGTGGCAAGTCGGATATTTTCTTTTTTGAATTCTTAAGAATTCTTCCCTCTTTTGAAACAACGCAAAAATCTTTTTTTGCATATTTCACCATATAGCTTGCTTTGCCCTCGGTAACCTCAATTACAATTTTATCGGGGAAACCAAAGGATACATCAGCCTGTGCAATATATGGGAAAGAATTAATTATATTTTCCGATGCCCTTTGTTTGTCCGCCAGGAAGATGTTTTCTCCCTCTTTTATTCCACAGGCATTTATTATGTCCTGCTTGTCATATCTTGTTTTTCCGCTGACCTCATATTGCGCTGTTTTGAAAAACACGGTGAGAGAAAGAGTTATGCCCAGCACAACCACAACACCCACAATCGCCGCATATGTAAATATTTTTAAACTGCGACGAGTGGTGTGGCTTGAAGATGTAGGCTTTTTCTTTTTTCTTGATTTATTATCATAAAATTCGTCCTCATACACTCCGCTACCTGACACATTTTTTCCCAGAAATTCCTGATTTCTGTTGCTGGGATTAACCTTTTTCTTTATCTTTTTACGAGGCTGATTTTTAGGGGGAGCAGGCCTTGAAATATCGGGGTAACTGCGGGACTTTTCCACATCTCTTTGAGGATTGATAAATTCAATATCATCATATTTATCTGCCTTTTTGACAGGCTTCTTTTTAGGTCTAGTTTTCGCCTTTTTATCCCTTGAAATTCTCTCATCATCAAGAATTAATTTGCTTGATTTTTTTCTATTATTCGTCTTTTTCTTAGCCATTTTCACACCCCTTTCCTTTATACCTTCTTTATATCTGCACCCAATTCCGTAAGTGTTACTTCAAGATTTTCGTAACCTCTTTCAAGGAACTTTATTCCGTCAATTTCCGTTGTTCCCTCTGCCCTTAGGGAAGCCACCACAAGAGAGGCCGCACCCCTTAGCTCCTTTGCCGACACTTTTGTACCAAAAAGTCTATCCACGCCTTCAACCACCGCAACCTTGTTGGCAACCTTAATATTTGCACCAAGCCTTGTCAGTTCTTCAACATGGCGATATCGATTTTCAAATATATTTTCCACAAATACGGTAGTTCCCTGCGCCACAGTTGCAACAGACATCATAACTGCCTGTGCGTCTGTAGGAAAACCGGGATAAGGCATAGTTCTTGCATATTTAAAGCTTTTTAGCCTTTGGGGACAGACAAGGTGAAGATTGCCGTCCTTTATTGCAACTGTACACCCCAACTCCTCAAACAGTGGTATAATCGCCTCTATATGACTTGTGATAATTCCTTTCAGGAGAACATCGCCACCTGTTACTGCGGTGCAAGCCATAAGTGTTGCGGTAACAATTCTGTCGGGAATAATAGTGTGTACACAGGAACTTAGCTTTTCTACACCGTAGATAATAATTGTGCTTTCTCCGGCACCGTAAATTTCTGCACCGCACTTTACAAGATAGTCGCACAAATCAATAATCTCCGGCTCACGGGCGGCATTTGCTATTACCGTAGTTCCCTTTGCAAGCACAGCAGCGAGGATAATATTTTCTGTTGCACCCACACTTGGAAACGGCAAAACAATCTTTGCCCCGTGGAGAGTATCCTTAACTTTACAGGATATACATCCAAACCTTTCGTCTATTAAAACTCCCATTTTTCTCAGGGAATCAAGGTGCAAGTCAATAGGTCTGGGGCCTAATTCACATCCTCCCGGAAAGTACAGCTCTGCCCTGCCTGTTCGAGCAATTATTGCACCCAGAAACACCACAGAGGAACGCATTTTTCTCATTAAATTCTCGGGTATATCATATCTGTTCATACCATTGCTGTCAACAACAACGGTGTGATTATGCATTTTTGCACTACACCCTAAATAGCGTAAAATTCTTATTGCGGCATCTATGTCGCTGATTCGAGGACAACAGTGGAGGACGCTTTCATCCCCTGTAAGTAAGGTGGCGGACAATATTGGCAAAGCACTGTTTTTAGCCCCTTGAACATCCACATGTCCTTTGATTTTATTACCGCCCTCAACTATCAGCTTAGCCACATACAACACCCTTTACAAAATAATGAAACCATTGCTTCATATTTTATGACGGGAATTGATAATTGTGATATTCTGTATCACCTATGAAAGAACATCTTTAATCACTTCATAAATTCTTTCGTTAGCGTCAACAATAGCCATTTTTCTGGCATTCTGACTGTATTCTTCAAGTACCTCTTTACTTTCAAGAAGCTTATCCACCTTTTGGATAAGGAGCTGTGGTGTAAGGTCCTTTTCTTCAATTATTTCTGCTGCCTTTTTGTTCACCAATGCCATTGCATTGTGGTACTGGTGATTTTCCGCAACATTTGGAGATGGAATAAGAACAGCAGGCTTGCCCTGTGCCTGAATTTCAGACAGGGTAATTGCTCCTGCTCTTGAAATAACCACATCAGCAGCAGCAAGGCATGTTGCCATATTGTTTATATATTCTCTTATATCCAGGTTTGGACATTTTTCTATATCCACACCCTTTTCCTTAACCAGGTCAGGGAACCACTTTCCGTACTGACCGTAGGCGTGAATATGCTGATATTTTCCGTCCTTACCGCTTCGAGCAATAAGGTCGGCAAGATTTTCGTTGATTTTTCTTGCGCCAAGAGAACCGCCAAAGGAAAGCACAACAGGTCTTTCATCCAGATTCAGTTCTCTCCTTGCCTGCTCTCTGTCGGCAGACAAAATTTCCTGTCTTACAGGGTTACCTGTTACAACAAAGTCAAGGTTACTGTCCAGGTGCTTTTGGGCATCAGGAATAGCCAGCATAACCTTTTTTGCCAGCTTAGAAAGCATTTTTGTTGTAACACCCGGGTAGGCGTTCTGCTCGTGAATAATAATTGGAACACCCATCTTTGCCGCTGTACGCAAAACAGGACCGCTGACATAGCCACCTGTACCAACAGCTAAATCGGGCTTAAACTCCTTGATAATCTTTTTGGATGCAGCGGATGAGGTGAACATTCTCTTGACTGTTACTATGTTGTGACCAATATCCTTCACCCCAAAACTTCTTTTGAACCCGCTTATTACAATGGACTTAAATTTAAAACCCGCATCAGGGACAAGCCTTTCTTCCATACCGCCTTTGTTACCTACAAAGAGTATTTCTGCATCGGGATTTTGTTTTTTTACATAACCTGCAATAGCTAAAGCAGGGTTTATGTGGCCTGCTGTTCCGCCACCAGCAAAAAGAATCCTCATTTTTTCACCTCATTATGCTTTTTCAATATTGGAATGTCGTGATATAGAAAGAACAACACCCATCTGCGCCAACAGAACTACCAGTGAGCTACCTCCGTAGGAGAAGAAAGGCAAACTGATACCTGTGTTTGGCAACCAGTCGGTTATAACACATATATTAAGAATAACCTGTATTCCTATTTGGGATGTAAGACCTATTCCAAGCAATCTACCGAAACGGTCGGGAGCACGAAGAGAAAGTGAAATTCCCCTCCAGACAAGTACTGCAAATATAAGTAAAATTACGATAGCTCCCACAAGTCCCAGTTCCTCACAAACGATAGCAAAGATAAAGTCGTTTTGCGGTTCAGGGAGATACAGATACTTTTGTCTTGAGTTGCCAAGGCCTAATCCAAAAAGTCCGCCGGAGCCTATGGCATACAGGCTGTTTCTTGTTTGCCATGTTGTCTGCCACATTTTTTCGTTTGTATATTCAAGAGCCTGACCCCAGCCTTCCATTCGTGTCATAGCATATGATAAAATACCGGTTGCCCATGCAATCAAAAATGCTATAACTGCAGCAATCCCAGCAACAACAAGCCATCTTGTCTTAATTCCTGAGAGAAATAGCATTGTAACTGTTAGTAAAAGTACAATAACTATACCGGAGTAGTGAGGTTCAAGCACAAGCAAAAGGGCTGTGCTGACAAACACCACTAAAGCAGGCATTACACCATACTTTATTGTGTCCATTTTTTCATAGTACAAACTTCCCCAATGAGCAAGAAAAAGAACTATCGCAAACTTGGAAAACTCCGAGGCCTGAATGCCGTATCCACCCACACCAATCCAACGGTGAACACCCTGTTCAGACGGAAGTACAAGCACCAAAATAAGAGCTAAATATGAAATACCAAGAAAAACATACGCCAATTTGTGAAGCACATGATAGTCTATGTAGGAAATGCCAAGCATTGCTGTCACACCAATGACGGCAAATAAAAGCTGTCGTTTCAGAAAGTAAAAGCTGTCGCCGTTGTTGTAGTATGCAACGGGATAAGAGGCAGAGAACATCATTATAAGACCAATGACAAGAAGCACCAGAATTATTATCAGAAACGGCAAGTCTATTCCCATACCAATAGAAAAAAGACCAAAGCGTTTTTTCCTTCCCTTTGGAGGAGTTTTTGAGTTAACAGGGACTCTTCTTCTGTTGTAATTTTTTGAGGTGCGCTGTCGTTCTGACGACATTCTCCTCAAAGTTTGTGATGACATTATGCTCCTCCTTTCTACTTAACAAATATTATATGAATATTAAAGACCTAAAAGAACTAAAGCTGTTACAATTACTCCTACAACTATTGTGAAGGAACTGAAAACAACGACAATCTTTGTTTCGCTCCATCCACATTTTTCAAAATGATGATGAATAGGGCTCATCTTGAAAAGTCTTTTTCCGTGGGTAAGTTTAAAGTATGTTACCTGCAAAATAACAGACAGCATTTCAATAATATATACCAGAGCCATTGGAATAAGGATTACAGGCATATTCATTGCAAATGCCATTGCACAAACAGCTCCACCTAAAAACAGAGAACCTGTGTCCCCCATAAACACCTTTGCAGGGTTAAAGTTCCAGATTAAAAATCCAAGGCATCCACCAGCAACTGCAGAAGAAAGAACAGATGTTGCAGGGCTTGACATAATGCTGGCAATAATCATATAGAATAAAGCTACAAAGAAAGTTTCTGAACCTACCAGTCCGTCAATTCCGTCGGCAAGGTTTACCGCATTCACTATACCAACAATTACGATAACACACAGTATATAATACACAATGGCAAAGTTTCCAAAGTCAACTGTGCCCATAAAAGGAATATATGTCTTGCTACCGTATCCAAAAAATGCGTTGATAACTACAAATGCAATAGCTATTGCAAACTGAAAGCCTAACTTTTGCTTTGCAGTAAGTCCAAGATTTCTCTTCTTAACAACCTTGATATAGTCGTCCAGAAAACCCACAGCACCGTACAAAAACGCCATAGCAAGGCTTATTACCATCATAAAAACTTCCTTGCTAAAGGAATATCCTGTTGGCTCATATATATTTCCGAAAACAGCTAAACAGATTGTGACAATTGCTGTTGCAACAACAATGGCGATAATAAACATTATACCGCCCATTGTTGGAGTTCCCTCTTTCTTTTTATGCCATGAAGGACCTATATCAAGAATAGTCTGACCGTATTTCAGCTTGTGTAATGCAGGAATCAGAAATTTTCCTACTACCGCTGAAATTACAAAGGCAACTATCGCAGCCAAAGCTACCCATATACCGTTTAACATCAACTTCACCTCATTAAAACTTCTTTTATTTTAATTCATTATTGATTTCTTCAATAACATTTTTAACCTGAATTTTTCCTGCAATCAAGGCAGACGCCACCGCTACCACAGATGGAATGGAAATATCCCGTTCTTTACTCACAAAAACCCTTCCCATTTCTGCACCGCAGAGCAGTTCAAAACATCTTTGTTTTTCTCTGTTCTGAATATTAAGTCCCACAACATCAGCGCTTTGATTCACAGTTGAATATGTGAGTTTTTCTCTACCTTTATACATCTGATTAGATGCCGGCAATACCAAAGCACAACCGCTGTCAACCTGATAATATTTATCATCAAGTACAAGGGTTACAGGCTGTTTAATTTCGTGGGAATATCTGCTGACGCAGGAATTCACTAAATTTTCTATTGCCTTGATTTCCGGGGACTCACCCTTGATTAAAATTTTATTATTCAAAAATCCACTATCCTCTCGTCAGTCCGCAATACCTGTTTGTGCCGCAAATGTTACCGTCACCACAGTACCCTCGCTAACCTTTGTACCCTCCGGCAGACTTTGCTGTGTGGACAAAGCGTCACTTGTGGTAGAAGCACCCTTTACCGACACATTAAGTCCGTAGGCCGCCGCTACATTGTTCACCTCGGCAAGACTGTATCCGATGAGATTTGGAACTTCAACAGTTTCCGTTGCTGAACTTTCATCTGTATAAAGCACAACTGTTCCTCCACTTGGCACAGAAGAACCTGCCTCAGGAACCTGAGCTATAACCTTGTCACCTTCTCCCTTAACAACAGCCACAAGATTATCACCCTGCACCTGCTGCTCAGCTTCGCTTGGAGTAAGACCGACATATGTACCTGCAATGCTGTCTATACTATCTTTTTCTTCGTCTGTATATTCAGTTTCAACCTCAAGGTAAGGGAGAACCTCCTCCATAATAGAAGAGAATACAGGTGCTGCAACTATTGAACCATAGTAAGCACCACCCACAGGGGTATCAAAGAACATAAGCATTGCATATTTTGGGTCATCCGCAGGAGCATATCCAAGGAATGAGGCGATATAATCTTCCTCACCGTCATCGTTTGAATCCACCTTCTTTTCCGATGTACCGGTTTTTCCGGCCACCCTGTAGCCTGCAACATATCCTGCCTTTACTCCGCCCTGCTGGGAGTTCCTTTCAAGAATTCCGTTAAGGGTTTCCGAAACTTCGCCGGAGATTACTTTTCTCTTAACCTTTGTGTCAAAGTTCTTAATAACATTTCCGTTGCTGTCCTGAATCTGCTTTACAACATGAGGCTGAACAAGATCTCCTCCGTTAGCAACAGCCGCAACAGCAGTTATCATCTGAATAGGGGTGATTGAGAAGTTTTGACCAAAGGAGGCAACAGCCAAGTCGGTTACAAGCATTGAGCCATCCTGTGAGAAGAATATATCGTCACTTTCACCCGGCAGGTCAATACCCGTAAGTTCTGAAAAGCCAAAAGCCTGATAATATTCCCAGAATTTTTCTGCACCCACCTTGGCACCAATCTGCATAAATGCAGGGTTACAAGAGTTTATAATTGCCTGTTCAAAGGTCTGCGTTCCGTGACCGCTTAGCTCGTGACAATGAATTTCCTTGTCGGCAACGGTCATTCCACCGGAACAGAAGAATGTGCTGTCTGTGGAAATCACACCCTCCTCAAGTCCCATAGAAGATGTAATTATCTTAAATACAGAACCCGGATAATAGGTGTCGGCAATCGCCTTGTTTCTCCACTGCTTAGCCAATGCCTCGCTGTATGCCTTGTTTTTCTTTTTTTCATCGGTTATGGCATTAATCTCTTTTTTCAGTTCACCGTCTGCAATTGTGTAAGGCTCGTTAAGGTCATATCCCCCAACAGTAGCCATAGCTATAATCTCTCCGGTGTTGACATCCATCATTATGGCACAGCCACGGTTATACACGCTAAAGTCCTGTATATTTTGTGCCATATACTTTTCGCAAATAGCCTGAACGGTTTCGTCTATTGTAAGAACAATATTGTTGCCGTCCTCAGCCTCTATATTCTGTTCATATTCAAAGGGCATATCCGCACCCCTTGAGTTTCTTGCAGACACAAGCCTACCCTTTGTACCGGAAAGGTATTTGTTGTACTGATACTCAACACCCTCCAGCCCTTGGTCATCCTCACCTGTAAATCCAATTACAGATGATGCAAGCTCGTTGTATGGATAATACCTTTTGTAATCATCAAGCAAATCAATTACATTTTTAATGCCATACTTTTCTTCTATTTTATCCTGAAGTTTAAGGATTTTTTCTCTTTCTTTACTTTCAATTTTTCTCTTTACATTTACATAGTAAGAATTTTGTTTTGTTTCCTCAAGCACATCCTCATATTCAAGGTCAAGAATTTTGGCAAGTCGCTCTGCCACAAATTCCCTTTGTTCATCATCTTGGAAATATGCCGGAGCCATTACTACCCTCCACACAGACGCACTCTGTGCAAGGGGTTTTCCGTTTCTATCGTAAATTGTTCCTCGTTTTGCCGAAATTTCTGTATCGTGAAGCTGTTGCTCAACAGCCTTTTGACTAAGTTCTTCGCCCTTGACAACCTGCAAAAAAGCAATACGACATATTGTCGCACCAAAACCAACTAATAAAAGAGCAGCAAGCAACATTGCAGTTCTGCGACTAAGTGTCTGGTTTGCACCCGGCTTAGGTTTTGACATTTTATCTGCTCCTTTCTTTTCAATAAATACGGAAAAAGAGTTAAGATTCACCTAATCTCAACTCTTGTTACCCTCTATAATCTTATTACATAACCGCCGCACTTATGACCACAGAGAGGATATTGCATCTGCAATAGTATCGAAAATACTCTTCTCAGTATCAGACACAACCTCTGCTTTATCTCCGCTGGAAAGATCTACAAATTCCTTTTGACTGTTGGAAGCTTTGTACATTCCAAGCTTGTCCTGAGCATACTCCTCCACAATGGCAGTTGTGTACTTGGCATCCACTTTCATCTGCATCTGGGTGTACTCGCTTTGACTGTTTTCCAGCTTTTCCTGAGCGTCAGCTATATTTTGATTTAACTCGGTAAGCTGAACCTGTCCATAGATGATTGTAGCAACAACAGCAACAACAATGGCAGAAAGAGCAAATCCAACAGCTAATTTCAAAGGATTGTGCTTGCGTCGTCTTATCTGTTCAATTTTTCTGCGTGGAAGCTTCACCACATTGTTCTTCTTTTTTGGTGTAGCCTTACTGCTGCGGGAAATATCCCTTGCAGTGCTGTCCGTATCAAAGAACGCTATATCATATGCATTACTGTCACTTAAAAATGCCATACTAAACTTCACCTAAAATAACTTCTATACAAAAAAGATAACTATCTACATATTGTGATATATAGGCTCGTTACCTTACCCATAATTCATGTCGAAAAAAATAAAAAAACACTATATATATTCACTTGCAACCATTTTGTAACACAACAGGTTGTGTTTTTGTAACTTTGATTACACTACTGAAATATTTTACTACATATAGTGTGATTTGTCCAGTCAAATAATACAAAATTGTCATTTTACATAAATTTTTTCGCAAATTCTAAGCTTTGCGCTTCGACTTCTGGCGTTATTTTCCAATTCGGAATTTTCAGCCTCTATTGGCTTGCGGTTTACAAGCTTTGCCTTTGGTGAATTTCCACAAACGCACACCGGAAAGTCCTTTGGACAAGTGCAACCCTGGCACCATGAAGCCATTTTTTTCTTAACAATTCTGTCCTCTAAGGAATGGAAGGTGATTACTGCAAGTCTTCCCCCAACACCAAGCATATCAAAGGCATCGTCCAGTCCTTTTTCAAGCTGGGTTAACTCGCCGTTTACCTCTATTCTAAGTGCCTGAAAGGTCTTTCGTGCGGGATGGCCCTCTCTCCTCACCTTTTGAGGTACGCTGGACTTTATAATTTCCGCAAGCTGAAGAGTTGTTTCTATTTTTCCCTCTTGTCTTGCGTTTACAATACCCCTTGCAATGGATGGTGCATATTTATCCTCTCCATAGCGAAAGATTATATCTCTAAGTTCTTCATAACTAAGATTGTCAACAAGATCAGCGGCTGATGTTCCGCTCTGGCTCATTCTCATATCAAGAGGGGCATCCTTATGAAAACTAAACCCCCTTGAATCAGTATCAAGCTGATGTGAACTTACACCTATATCCAATAGAACTCCGTCAACCTGATTTACACCTCTGTCATTTAATAGGGACTTCATATCCCCAAAACAACCTTTTATAATTATGGAGTTAGGCTCATTCTTGAACCTTTCCGTTACAGTTCTAATAGCGTCGGGATCCCTGTCGATAGAAAACAGCTTACCGCACTTTAAATGTTTGAGAATTTCTGCTGAATGACCACCACCGCCTGCTGTGCCGTCAACATAAACTCCATTTTCTTTAATATTAAGACCCTCAATGCACTCCTTGAGCAACACCGGAATATGATTGAAACTCATCCGTGATTAAATCCTTAGTAACTGAAGAGCGTCGTCCAGGTCTTTCTTCTTTTCATCAATAAACAGGTCAAACCGTGCCTTGTTCCAAACTTCAATTCTTGTATCCATACCAACAACAACAGCCTCTCCCTCTATGGCGCTGTCCTCACGCAATTTTTGGGGTAGCTGAATTCTGCCCTGAGAGTTGGGGCTCACAAGGGTAGCGGCAGACAACAGTACATACTGGAGTGCCATTGCACTCTTAGCCGGAAGTTCACGAATTTGATCCTTTAGGCGGTTAAATTCTTCAACTGACATAATCTGAATATTATCAGAAAAGCCGTTGGTAACATAAAATTCCTCACCAAGAGCCTCTCTGAATCTTTGTGGCAGCACAATTCTGCCCTTTGCGTCAACGGAATGAACCGACATACCTGAGAACATATTTATCTGCCACCTCCAAAATTCAGAATAAAAATGACATTCTCACAACATCTATCAACACTTAGTGTCACATATTGACACAGAATGCCACTTCACAAACACTATTATATACCATAGGTTAAAATATTGCAAGGAATTTGTAACAATTTATTTAACCAATTTCTATTTTTTGATTTTGAAAAAGTTGATTTTTAAACTTTTGTACAAAAATTATTAAATAAATAAACACAATTGGTAAATTTTTTTAGAAAAGAAAAAAAGCTGTGACGAATTTTCATTCGTCACAGCCTGAATATTTTACATCATAGAAGTAATGGCATTTTGGGGGTCATACAGGTTTTTCAGCACCTTGTATTGCAGTTTATTGTTAATTGTCATAATTTTTATACCGTCATAACCCTTGCACTCATAAAACATTTTTGGTGTTCCGCCCTTTGCGGGAACAGTAAGCAATGCTTGGCGTGTTATAAGGTCGCTGAAAGTATCTGTCTTTTCGTCATACTCCATACCACCCATAATGAGAGGAGATAAGTAAACCTTGCCTCCGGCTATCTCTATAGTAACAGCATGGATTGAGTTTAATTTTAAGCCTTCCTTATCTTTAATCTTACTATAAATATCATTCCATGTACAAAGCTGTACAGCCTTACTCTTTATACCTGTTCTTTTGTAGAAAACCTCTTTATTTTTACTGTTCTTCTTACTGTAACAAACTGTATCACCGTCAGCATAGTTCAGGTCGGTAATCTTTGTTGCAACAGTCTTGATTTTTCCTGACTTGTCAAGCCTTTTTAAATCCATTCTACTGTCTACAAAGTACAGATAATTCTTTGTAGCATAAGAAGCATCTGCCTTAAAGGTTTTGGACTTGCCTGTTGCTAAATCATAGGATTTGTTATCACAGTAGATTTTTCCGTTAAATATCTGCGTAAGGAACGAAAGCAAACCGCCGTCTGAAGTTTTAGCAAGTGTTGTCACCTTACCGTTTTTATATTTGCAAATCTTTTCGCCACACTGAAAGATTACACTTGAACCGTATCCGCCGATCAGTACAAGAAAATTCTTTTTTTCTTTATAAAGTGTCTTTTTATTTTTCCCGTTAAGTCCAACCTGCATCAAACAGTGGGATTTTTGTGAATTAGTGTTATAGTAAACAATATTATTTCTTACATAATACTTACTAGTGTAAAAATCAGAAAACTTTGCAAGGGTTTTTGTCTTGCCCTGTTTTGTTCTGTACTGAAGTTTTCCCTTGTCAAAACAGAACACAGAACCATTCTTTACTGCATAACTTTTGTTTGTTGCAATATATGTGGTTGGCACCTTTTGGGTTGTTTTTGCAGATGCCCCGGTTACAGGAACAACAAACATTGTTATTAACATTGCAAATGTCAATACTGCTGATACTAATTTTTTCATACTTTCTTCCTCCTGTTATTACCGATAAATTACTGTAAGTTTTATCTTGGAATAAACATCACAGACATATTATATATCTTTTGAATGCTGAAATAAATTGGCATTATTTAAAAAATATTACATAACATTTTGTCTAAAACACCTATCTATTCGTAACAAGTCACAGGAAACCAAGGTATTATTTGTCATATTTGTACAAGGATATTATCAAAATAAAGGAGGGTACGCTTTTGCATACCCTCTATGCATGTATATTATCTTTATTAGCAAATACAAATTAATTTTTAGTTAACGATAGGATTTTTGATAGATAGAAATTACATCCTCGTCGCTCATCTCAAAACGGTCACACATAAACAATCCACCCATTGTCCTTTTTGCGTCCTTTGCCATTGTTTCAAATTCATCCGGTGTAATTCCGTAGTCGCTCATTTTTAGATTTGCAACACCGCACTTTTCCTGTAAATCTTTTAATGCATCAATAAAGTCCATTGGTTCTTTTGCATCTTCTTTACCAAGTGCTTTTGCCATATCTACAAAGCGCTGGTCACATACGTGCTTTTCTATCCATTTTGTAAAATATGCCACAGAAATCATAATCAATCCTGCACCGTGAGGCAAATCCTGATGATAACCCGAAAGTGCATGCTCCATTGAATGTTCGCTTACACAGGAGCTGAATTCCATAGAATATCCACTCATGGTATTGGCAAAGGCAACCTTTGTCCTTGCCTCTAAGTCTGAGCCGTCCTCTACTGCACGAGGGAGATATTCTGCAATATTTTTAATGGCTTTTAGCTCTACCATTTCAGACGCTTCGTTACAGTACTTTGACACATAACCCTCTACACTATGGAACAGTGCGTCAAATCCTTGATATGCAGTATAGTCCTTTGGAACTGTCAGCATTAGTTCCGGGTCAACAATAGCAAGGTGGGGATAACCACCCTGAAATCCTATTTTTTCGTGGGTATCGGGATTGGTTACAACTCCCCAACAATCCACCTCACTACCTGTGCCGGCGCTTGTAGTTATTTCAATGTATGGCAAAGGTTCTTCTGTCAACGGCTTTGCTCCGCCTGTTCCTCCTTGAACAAAGTCCCAGACTCTGCCCTCTTTTTGAGGAACTACTGCCGAGATAATTGTAACAGAATCCAGCACTGAACCGCCACCAAGACCAACAACAAAGTCGCAGTTGTTTTTGCGGGCAGTTTCTACTCCCTCCATAATAGTTGGCTCAAGGGGATTTGCCTGTATTTTGTCAAAGATAACATAATCAGCACCTGCTTCAACAAGTCCCTTTTTTACTGCCTCAAGACTGCCGTTGTTCTTCACTGATTTTCCATTAGATATAACCAGTAAAGCCTTTTTCCCCGGCATCTTTTCCTTTGCAAGTTCCTTGACCATACCTGCGCCAAACAAAACTTTTGTAGGTACATCCCAGATATAACTCATAATAAATTTATCCTCCTTATACTAATAAGTATTTTTATCTTTATGATTACAGTATAACATTAAAGTTAACTTTAATGTCAAGACTTTTCAGAAATTTTTGATTAACACACAAAAGGATATGCTTTAGAGTGGACTGCTCTATTTTTTGCGGACAGTACAAAAACAACCACAATGCTGTTGTCATACAAATCTCTAATGTTTGGGTTGCGATAAACACCATTACATTCTAACGAAATATGTACTCTACAATAACCATAGATTTTACCGCAAATGTCTTGGCATAAAATCCCCCTTATGGTAGTTTCTTTTATTCTACCATAAGGGGGCATTTTTCTATTATCCGTTTAACTGGACCAGTTCACGACAGTGATGTCGGTAAAATTATTTAGAATCTATAATTTTTTAGATTCTTACATTTTAAATTTTACTGTGTACCACTTGTTAGAATAATTTTTGCCGGAAACTTTTGCAT
>JBJEPA010000113.1:0-1857 GCA_051880995.1 Ruminococcus sp. | reverse complement strand
AGACGCGCTAGATTTAGGTTCTAGTGTCAACCGATGTGCAGGTTCAAGTCCTGTCGCCCGCACCAAGCGAAAATAATCCGAACCTTACTCCGATTGGAGACGGGTTCGGATTTGTCTATTATTTCCAATATCCTAACTTTAACAGCAAAATCAATAAATATATTTTTTATGAAATTTGAATCAAGGTAGAGAGCTTACACATATGCTCTCTGCCTTGATTTTATGCAATATTTTTATGATTAGCTTGATTCTCTTTTTCTCTCTGCCGTTTCCACTCCTCATATTCCCTATTGCCCTCCTCCGTTTCAAAGAAAGCAATTATATCAGGCAGGAAACAGCTTGCCAGCTTTTCAAGTTCACGCTTTGGAATATTGCTCTGTTTTGCCGACATAGGGCATCACAGCGTTAATTCTGTCTATCCTTCCTCCTTTACATACTCATATTAAAGCCGCCGTCTTGGCTTTGCTTTTTGCTGTTTTTGCGTGTATTCTTTCGCTCATTGATATACTTTTTCCTTTCGTCTTTTCTGCCATTTGATTGAAAAATCATTTCAATATCAGCTGCCAGATTAAGTACGCCGTTGGCAATATCGCTCCAATCAGCATCCATTTCAAGCGCAGCTTCATCGGTGATAAATCCCTTGCCCTGATTTGTTCCTCCAAATTCGTCCGTTCCATCTGCAATCTCTGTTCCAAGCTCCTCGTCTGCTCCTTGAGAGCTTTCTCTAACTTGGCTTCTATTGATTGCCGACCGCATACTATATCTTTGTTCATCTTCTCTAATTGCGGTCTTATCGAACGATAAATCATATTCGTCACAGTCTCCTGCGTTGGCAACTTGGAAACTGAATCCGTGTTTCTCACAATTTGCTCTCCAACCATCATCGCATGATTCACCAACGCATTGTACTGCTCCTCTTTGAGCGTTATCAAAATCGGTCTGTACGGTTCTGTCAGTACATCCCTCGTTTCTTCGTTTATCTGCTGTAACTGATTCTTCTGTTTCAGCATATTTAAGTCCATATAAATCCTCCATATTTTCTTTAAGATATTTATCGTCAAACAATCTGTTATCTCTGAAACGCTGACCGTCAGGTGTTGTGTAAGTAATATATTTATATCTGTCAATCAACTTAACATCGTAACCCAAGCGTTTCATATTCTCAATAAATTTTTCTTTACTCTGACTATGAACAACCGCCATATCTATAGCATTCATAAGTCGGAGCTTTTTACTATTACCACGAATTGCAGTTCTGTATTCTCTTTGATTCATTGAGCGTTGTTTCGCCTTCTGATAAGGCTTTAATACTTCAAGCCCGAACTGCTGACATATTTCATCCGAACGATTCCGCAGTTCTTCCAAATCATTCTCATTTATCTGAATCTTTAATCCCGTTTCGCTGTTCACGGAATTAACAACAAAGTGATTATGCCAACGGTCACGGTCGATATGCGTTGCCACGACTACCTCAAATCCTTCAAAGGCTTTTGCCGTTTCCAAACCTATCTGATGTATCTGCTGAGGTGTTGCACCGCAATCCGTCTTAAAGGATTGCACATACTGTTTGAAGAACACACCTTTTGCTTTGTTGAAACGATGTTTTGTAGCCATAAATTCATTGAACGCAGCTTCCGGAACACAATTCTGACCACTGACAAGCTTATACGAACGGTCTTTCTCCCTGTCATAAAACATAGTTTTCTTATCCTGCATTACATAATCAAGAACTCGTTTCATAGCCGTTGCAGTTTGCGTTTTTTCGGGAATAGCTACAAAGGTTGCCATTAAAAACACCTCCTTGCTATCTCATCAAGCATAACAACAGCATTTGAATACTGTTCTTTCAACTCCGAT
>JBJEPA010000112.1:0-8378 GCA_051880995.1 Ruminococcus sp. | reverse complement strand
TCCTCGTTCAGCTTCAAGCTCGGATGCCTGTCGTTGTGGAACGGGCAGCAAGCCATGCCGTTGCGGCCCGCTTTCAGCCCGTAGTGTTCGGCAGCTTGCTTTACGCTGATTGCCGCCTTGATGGTTTCATAGATTGTCATAGAAAAACCTCCGTTCATAGTATTCAGAAAGCACGAAACACCCGCCGTGATTGGCAGGTGTTTCGCTCTTTCTACTATGGTTATGCCGGATTTTTCAAAAAACAGGCTAATCGGAGGACAACCCCATTTCAAAAAACAGGACAACTTTCCGAGGAATGTAGATTTCTTCACATTTGCGTGGTATAATGAAAGAAATGAAAAAACAGGACAGGAGGGCAAGTATGAATCAAGAACTGATGACATTGGATTTTTGGCAGGATACGGTCATATATGAGGGTAAAACATTTCCTGTCGGCACTCTTGCCTGCGATGCGCTGAATGTTCCTGCGGATACCATTGCAAAAATGAATGAGCAATGCGAAAAAATCAATCTGCTGCTTGGTCTGCTGAACGCTGGACAGGATGCTTCTGCACTCTTTCCTATGGCAAAAGAAGCTGCTCTGACAATGTTGGGTATTCTCAGTAAAACGCCGCCATTCTCCTATATGAACATATCACAGCACCGAGAACGGATAGAAAAGGTCTTTACTGCCGACAATGCGCTGAAATATGTGGAGTTTGCCATAAAAGCCGCAACCGACTCCTTGCAGTTTGAAGAAGTTCCGAGATATACGGATGCGATGATGCTCCAACGCTATACCGCTGTATTCGGGCATCTGGCATACTCTCTTGGGGAATACCAAACCGCAATGCTTGATTTTGCGGAAAAATCAGACGGCAACGAAGCAGACCGCACCGCAGAGGGATTCGCTAAAATGTTCGGCAGCTATTTCCCGCCGAAATTCTCTATCACAGATGGCAATGCATGGATGTCTACCCTGAACAACTCCGTTCAGTATGTGTCTGTTATCCGTCCCGGCGAGGATGTGGCGAAGCTCGTCAAGCGGATGCACTATGTTTCTTTTGTAGGAATGTTCCGGTCTGATCTCTTTGAGGGCTTGTGTGTCGGTCATGCTCCCAAGAAATGCCGTATCTGCGGCAAATGGTTTCTGACAACCAACGCAAGGCACACCAAATACTGCGGCGGTTATGCGCCGGGGGATAAGCTGCACCGCACCTGTCGGCAGATCGGCAATCTGAAAGGCAGAGAACAACGGGAGCTTGCGGACGATCATCCGCTGAAACAGATTTATGAGAAGCGGCTGAATACCATAAACCGCTATGTGAAGCGTGGTACTCTGGACGCTGATCTTGCGGAGGTTATGAAGAAACTGGCAAAAGATAAGATGCTCCGGGCGCTCAGCAATGTAGCCTATGCCAAGGGTGATTATGAAAAAGAGATGGAACAGGCTGCTTTGAAGAAAGAAGCCAAGACCATAAAACAGACTTATATCGGGGGAATGTGAGATGGGAGAATTTGATTTTACATACAGTGTACCTGCAAATTTTAATAAACGTGTTGTTCAATTTCTTCAGCAATTCGGAAAAGCTCATGTAGCCCAAGCCTTTCAACGGTGCGAATATGAGTATGAAGATCTTGGTCTGGCTTATTATGCAGGGATGAAAGGTGATAACTGGAATAAAAACGCTCTGGATTTCACATTTGAAGGGGCAGAATCTGACATAGCATTACTACAGTCTTTCGATTCCGTACTGCAAGATGCGATAGGAAAGGCGCTCAAGGCAAGTGAATCGGGACTTCTCGTTCGAAAGGTCTACTATTTTGCTTCTGACAGTACAGCCGAATCCACAATGATTCCGCCATCAAACGAGGAACGATTAAATGCTGATATGGCAGCAGCTCAGAGTGTACTCGATGATTTGATACAGGTGGGAGAACGCATTTGCTTGAACGCTTCGTTTACCGCATCAAGTTCTGAGAACAGCATAAACGACTACTTTAGAGATATGCTTTCTTTTAAGGGATATAACGAAGTAAAAGACCAGACAAGGCATGGCATATCAGCAAGCGGAAAGGATGCAGCAGAGGTTGATATACTCTTGACCAAAGCTGGGCGGGAAATTGCTATATTTGAAGGTTTGAAGCTGGACAGTGTATCAACAGCGTACATTGATGCTCATATTGACAAAGCCATTGTCAATTATAATGCACTCGGGACAGCGACTTTCGTTGTTGCATATGTAAACTCTGCGGATTTTGAATCCTTCTGGAAGAAATATTCCGATCATGTGCGGCAGTACGACTTTCCGCTTCAGATAAAGAAACCGTTCAATGTGCTACCTTATCCAAATGCGGCTGCACGGATTGCAACCCTGATCCTTACACGAGACGGGTTCGATTTCCCGGTGTATTTCATCGCATTTAAGATTAGTTAATATTTGGCATACAGATTCATTTGAAGGGAGGTGCGCTATGCTGAATGATTATTCATGGAATATGACCGGATACCTACCGAAACACCAAGCCAATCCGCACAGTGATTGTATCATTCCCTATGTGGCAGAGCGCATCTTCCAACTGGAACCGGAGCCGCCAGCGGTGGACAGTCTGAATGAATATATCCTGTCTGCCTTACAGGAAAAGGACTTGAAATACTTCTCGTTCTTTCTCCATCACTACGAGCCGCAGCTCAATAAGAGGATCAAGAAATTCATCGGTGCAGATGGTAACGATCCATACAATACCGACCGTTTTCTGGATATAAAGCTGTCCTGCCGGGAAATGATGCTCCAAAAGTTGATGGAGTACGATCCAGCCAAGGGTGCGGAGTATGCCACATACATATTCCCGTTCATACGGGATGCTATGCTCCGATTCCGTATGGGCGAAGAAGCGTGGTCGGTATCCTCTCTGACCAATTACAAAATGCTCCGAACGATGGCATACCTGTATCACAACACCAAGGATGCAGTCAGCGAATTTGCCAAGAAGTACAACTGCGATCTTGACCTTGCAGAAGAATATCTGAAGGTTGTCCGTGGTATCCGCAATCAGCAGCCGTTCTATGTGACGGACGAGGACGGCGAGGAAACTGGCGAAGATGTTGCCCTTGATGATACTTGGAACTATGCTGACATCCTTTGTAATGGCATCCAGGCGGACAAAGTGCAGCGGGCGTTTGATAAGCTGAACTATCGGGAACAGACATTACTTGAAAAGCGGCTGGCGATCTGTATGACTTGCGGGCGTGTCGGCTCATGGAAGAATCGTCCCACCTTTGAGGAACTTGCAGTTATGTTTGAGGGCAGCACAGCCAGCGGTGCAGAGAGAGCCTACCGAAAAGCAGTAGACAAGCTGACGGAGCTTCTTGTTGCCGAAGGTGCGCTCTACGCTGTCCGGCTGAAACAAGTGTCCAAAACCAAACGCAAAAAGAAAATCGCCACCGCTGTCTACGAATATCAGGCAGACTGCGATGGCGAATGGGGCGAGATTTCATTTGATTTTGAGAACGGTACTGCGGAGATCCTCCGTCTTGCCGATTGGGATACGATGAAAACAAACCGCTTTGCAAAGAAAGCGATAGCTCATCTTCTGAACTGCGAGAATGAGAAACTGCCAAAGGAAACGATGGTGGCATTTGAACTATAAAAAGAAAAACCGCTGTACTCTCCATCCTTGCGAGGATGAAAATTACAGCGGTTTTCATTTTGATACTCCATGGTGGAGTTATCTGCCAAACCACATCTATACAAAATCGACGATAACGGTATTGAGAACTTTTGTCTCTCGATCTATTGTATTGATGGTCAGAGGATAATACTACTTGCTGCTAACCTTAGCTAATGCAGGTTATTATATCCGCATAGGTGTTTTGTCTTTTACATAAGCCTTCGGCGTTTTTCCTATCTTATGACGAAAAGTTTTTATAAAATAGCTCACGTCGCAAAACCCTGTACGCTCTGATATTTCGGTAATGCTTAAGTTTGATGATTCAAGCAATGTGATTGCCTGTGAGAGCCTATATTCTGTCAAATACTCCGTTATCGTCATATTCATCATCATCTTGAAATAACGGCAACACTCATTTCGGCTCATAGATACCGCCGCTGCCATATCTGCTAAGATTAATTTATCGGAATAATGCTCGTGGAGATAGCCAACAAGATCAAAAATCTTTTTTGTGTCGTGCGTTGTGGCGATTTGCGTCTTTCTTAATTTCAGATTCTCTGCAAGAATGATCCAAGCATCCTGTAACTGTCTTTGTGTTTGGAGCTGAATATCCGGTGTCGTTTTGTAATTGTCTTTGATGCGAACAAGTTTTTCACATAGTTTTTGTCCCCATTCTTTACATTCGAAAAAATAGCAAGGAGTGTTGCCTCTTGCTACAGGGCGATAGTATGTTAAATCAAAGAAGCTATCCCGAAAACCATACAAAATCTCCGGATGAAAAATCAGCGTAAAGTATCTTGCGGGTGTATGTTCATCAACAGGGCGAACGGAATGAAGAAAACCCGGCATTATCAGAAAACCATCCCCCGCTACCACAGTTCTCTCACTTTCAAGTACATTTACTTTAACAGCACCGGCACTCACTATACTGATTTCGATTGTGGGTTGTTTATGCCAATTCACAAGACGTTTGTTATATTCATCCAAGTTATCAAGCGAAAGAATGAACGGAAACGATGCATCATATTCCACGAGCGCATTTAATTCCGCATCGGTTGGAATTTGTATTCGAGCCATAAGTTTTCTCCATTTATGCAACACAGTTATATTTTTGGTTTATATATTCATAGATTTCTGAAGTTTCTTTGTGATATAATTATATCATATAGTTTGTGTTTTTTTCAATACCATACAGTTAACTTAGGAGAAATGTTATGAATCAAATCGAAACGGAAAACAGAAAGGTCTTTTACAAGGAATTATTCGCCCTCGCTATTCCGATAGGACTTCAAAATCTACTCATTGCACTTATAGGTGCGACAGATGCATTTATGCTTGGCAGGCTCACGCAGGATGCTGTATCTGCTGTGTCCCTTGCTAATCAGATCGTATTTATTATGAATCTGTTCGTGGGTGCTGTCGTTGGCGCAGGTGGTGTGCTTCTTGCCCAGTATTGGGGCAAGGGCGACAGAACGATGGTTAAAAACCTGTTCTGCATGATTATTAAATGGTCGTTTGGCATTAACGTGCTATTCTTCCTCTTGGCTTTGTTCATTCCCGAAGTGCTGATGCGCATTTACACGAGCGATGCAACTCTCATAGAGATAGGGGCGTCTTATCTTCGTGCGGTAGCCCCTTCGTATCTGTTCGTCGGTGCAACACAATGCTATTATGTTGTGATGAAATTAGAGGGCAAGGCGAGAAAGAGTGTGTATATCTCTATTTTCACACTCGTTACCGACGTCGTGCTTGACATCTTCCTTATCTACGGACTTATCGGAGATTTTAAAGGCTTCGGCGCAAACGGCTCGGCGTATTCCACTGTGTTCGTGGAGCTTGGCGCACTCGTTTGGTGTATCGTCGAGAGTCACAGAAAAGATAGCACACGCCCCGATATCAAGGGACTCACTTGGTTTTCCAAAGCTATCACAAAGGACTTTCTCAAAATTATGTTCCCGATGCTCGGTAGCTCGCTTGCTTGGGGCTTGGGTTTTTCGATGCACTCACTGATTATGGGACATCTCGGAAACGATGCAACGGCAGCTGCTTCTATTACCTCGGTAGCGCAGGAGATAATTACTTGCGTATGTAAAGGTATTTCCGCAGGCGCAGGTATTATGGTGGGTAAGCTGCTCGGTCAAAGTATGTTTGAAAAAGCAATGGAATACGGCAGACGCTTCTGTCGTGTGTCCGTGGTTACAGGACTTATTCATATGGGCTTGCTTTGCGTGCTTGCGCCAATTGTTACGGCGTTCTTCGTGCTGACTGAAACCGCAAAGCAATATCTGATTTTTATGCTTCTGTTCAGCGGTCTGTATGTTTTCGCATATTCCATCAACACCATCATCGTCTGCGGTGTGTTTCCGGCAGGTGGCGACGCCAATTATGATGCTATCAGCGTGTTTTTCTCCTCGTGGTGCTTTGCTTTGCCGCTTGCGCTTCTCGGCGCATTCGTGTTCGATCTGCCTGTTATCGTGGTTTATATGCTGATGTGTTCGGACGAGATCGTGAAACTGCCGTGGCTCTATAGACGGTATAAAAAATATAAATGGCTTAACAATTTGACACAGGAAACAGTTGATGAATAGGAGCAAACAGATGGAACTCTATGAAGCTATATATAAAAGAAGAACGGTACGGGAATTTTTGGATAAAAGCGTCGATTTTGAAGCCATAAAGCGGATATTGGAGGCAGGTAATCAAGCTCCTACTTGGAATCATAACCGTAATTGGAGTTATATCGTATTAAGAACCGACGAAGAAAAGGAATATGCTTTTGAACACGCAAAGAAGCTTGCGGACAAGTTTGATGCCGAGAAGTATCTGACTGCATACAGACCATATCCTACTACGCTTGCTCAAAAAATGTATGCCTATGCAATGCCAAGGCAATATACAATGTTGAAAAACGCTCCTTATGTGGTAATACCCGTGTTCAAATCGAAAGAACTGAATGGCGAGTATGTATCCAAACTAAATCCCTTCTCAACGATTTGGTGTGTCATAGAAAATATATTCCTTGCGGCTACGGCTGAGGGACTGGCTTGTTCTATGAGGATCCCCTTAAACGAGGAACACGATATTGTAAAGGCGAAACTCAAAGTCCCGCCCACATATATGATTCCCGTGTTTATCGGTATCGGTTATGCTGACCCCAATGAAATTGAATTGGAGCAGAATGTAGCAAACCTTGAAAAGCAACTGCATTATGGCAGATGGAAGTAGGGGTGGTAATATGGCAATAACCATAAAAGAAACAGCCGTAAAAACCGTTATTACCAAATCCAATCTCCCTGTATGCGATTACTCTGTCAATCCCTATGTCGGCTGCTCTCACGGATGCAGATACTGCTATGCTTCTTTTATGAAACGGTTTACCAATCATTCTGAACCGTGGGGAGAATTTGTGGATGTAAAGCATTGGGATATTATCAAAAATTCGCATAAGTATGCCGGAAAAGAGTTTTTTATAGGTTCTGTCACAGACCCATATATGCCCGAAGAAGAAGCATACAAAAGGACAAGAACTTTTCTTGAGCAGATACAGGGTGCAAATGTCAAAATCAGTATTCAAACCAAGTCCGACCTTGTGTTGCGTGATTTGGATTTAATAAAAACCTTTCCTGCCGCAAGAGTGGGATTTAGCATAAACACCCTTGAGGAAGCATTCAAGAATGATATGGATTGTGCCGTCAGCATTAAGCGCAGATTGTCTGCTATGGAAAAATTACATAGTGCAGGTGTCAGAACAACCTGTTTCATCTCCCCAATATTTCCCGGCATCACCGATGTAACGGCAATCATTGACCGCACAAAAGATATATGTAATCTTGTTTGGCTTGAAAATCTCAATCTGCGAGGCAGTTATAAATCGGATATTCTGGCATATATCGAACAAAAACATCCACAATTATTCTCTCTATATGACGATATATATAACCACGGCAACAGAGCATATTGGGAACTGCTTGATAGCGAAGTGCGTGATTATGCCCGAACTAATGGAATTGATTATGTGCGCAATGATGATACAGTGCCAAAAACATTTAATGCTCCACCGACGATTGTGAACTTTTTCTATCACGAGGAAATAAAGAAATCTGCAAAGAAGAAGTGATATAGATAATCATATCTGAAACGCTACATTAGCACCGTCAAAGGAGATATAATGAGCAGTTCATAAGCAATTTGTAAGGGAGCATAACCCCAAAATAGTAATATTCGATCCAAGATAAGGCAGAAATAGCAGTGCATAGCTGTTTGCTACGCACCGCTATAATTTTGTCCGGTTAATCTATTAGTCGATGTTCCGATGTTCCTTTCATATAGCTCTCTAAATCACCACCTAAGACGAGTTGGGCATATTCAAGCGGTGCATTATAAATCAGATAATCAAGCTCCGACCGTTGATACATATTGTCGGCAACTTCGTTCTCCACGGCAATGGTATCAATCGCAATCATACTGCCGTCTGCAAATTTCAGCTCCACACAAGCCGTGTCCATGTTGAACTCACAAGAAACCAATCTATCCATAAGAAACCTCCATTTTACGGGATGTTAGATCATCCCAAAATATTTGAATGCTTCTCGGATCGCTTTCTCTTTTTCGGGTGGACACTGGGGCTGTCTGGAATCCTCAGATTTTGGCAGGTTGTAGTTTTTGCCGACCTCAATCCCGCATTTCCGCTTGATCTGAGAGATATACAGGTTGGACACCTTCAATCC
>JBJEPA010000111.1:0-8455 GCA_051880995.1 Ruminococcus sp. | reverse complement strand
ATATGTTTGTGCTACGAAAGGTGGCATAAACTATGGATATACTTGAAGATTTATACTACGGAAATTTGTTCCCTCACGAAAAATGTGCAAAGCTTGATGATGAAATGAAAGAACTGCTTGGCTTACTCAACAGAAATGAAGAAAAACTCACAGCAATTCTTTCTGATGAGCAGAAAGAAACCTTTGAAAAATACAAGGACTGCAGTCGGGAAATTTCTGAAATCTGCGAACGGCAATCCTTTATCACAGGATTTAAGCTTGGCGCAAAGATTGTTATTGAATCAATGACCTGAAAAGAACAACAGCAAACAGGAGATCACGAAATGTGGTCTCCTGTTTTACAAGTTACATATTCAAAATCTGCGTCGCAGAAAACAAAGATTGCTATTTCCGTATATCGGCATAATACTGTTCAAAATCAATATCTCCCACAATCACCTTATCCCTCAAACTTGACGCAAACCGTGACCATTTCTCGAATATGGAAATGGTCAACACACCTGAATTTATTGATAACATCAGCAAGAATCATCATCAACAGCAAATTTTTGTTTTTTATTTATGTAAACATAATTGTTCCTGTAATAAGCTTTGAACCCAAACATATTTCCTCCGGAAAATTTGTAAAAAAGATAATCGTTTTGGGAAATAGAGAATATTTAATAGTTATATAATATCTATTGTTCTTCTGCAATGACTTTGCTAAAATATTTGTCAGATAATAGAATTATCAATTAAAAATCGGAAGTATAAATGAAAGAATTAAATTACAAATCATATGATGAGTTACCGTTGTTTCTGAATGCGAATATAGTTTCAAAGGTGCCGGGGACATCTTCTTAAAGCGGACATGAGTTGATGCACTCGGAGGACTTTCCTATTCTAAAAATAGGCTCAAGGCTTGTTGTACCAGAGGGAAAATTTCGTGAAAGGGTAGAGCAGAACACAGGAGGAAATATTTGAGATATAACTCCAACAATAGTGCCATCTATACACGGTCATATGTGTAATCCACATAGATTTTTGTAGAACATCTAAGCTAGCAACCTCTTTCAAACAAGACAATTATTATGCTTTGAGCTTAGATTTCCAGTAAATATTCTTCTAAAGCAGAAGCGAGATGTAGGGGAAGTGGAAGAGCGGTTGATAGATTATATTGTATTGATAACGAACATAAGTTTGTGATATGCTTTATCCAAACAGACGGATTATCATCAAGTTGAAGCTGTAACGGATAGATTTCAATCATATCTTTTTCGGCGCAGTCGATAAAAGGATAGTCAAAGCGTGACTTCTTCAGACTTCGATCATATTTGAGATCGTGTGGCTTTTGTGATATTGCCCAAAACACTTTGCCATATTTGAAAATGCCGGAAGCGGAAGAATAATTCTCATCCTCGCGTTGGCTTGTGTAATAATCAGGAACTTCTGCATTGTTCCTTACACGAAATATGCGAACTCCAGTACCAGATAGTGAGATTGGATACGATGCTTTGTTAGATCCCACATCTATCTGATCGGGCATATAATCATTCGTTACGATATATCCGCTTATGGCTTTATCGGAAATTCCTCCCCACAGTGAACGCGTGTTACCATCTGCTCGAATGAGAAGAGCGACTCTTCGATTTTCAAAGGCAGAATGATTTTTCATTTCGATAAGTTTTTGTTTAGCAGGAGAGAAACTGGCATTTACGCATAATTGTTCTAAATCTTCGTTCCAAAACAGTTTTGCCATTTCCAAACAAGCTTTTCTATAATTCACGTTATTTTCTTCAAAAGCAGCGCACTCAACACGAATTCTTCCTGTAGAAAGATCGTGCGATACATAAATGGGCATAAAGCGTGCTTTTTTTCTTATATTATGTATCTGCGTACACACATGCATTCCAATACAAGTGACATCGTTTAACTTGTACTCTTGTAACTGTTCCGTATTTATCAGAGTTGTAATGCCAAGCTGGCGATATAAGTCATAAACAATATGATCCACCTTATGTTGCGTAGTTTCTTCATCAGAAACAACAGCAAATTGTACAACTCTACCGGAGCGTGCAAATGCATTTCGGATAATCTGTTTTGGATCGCTACCATTCTTATATTCGTCAGCACCGGGAATAATACAAATACAAGCAACAACATCCTCTGTTTTTCCAAGCGCTTCTGTAATCTCATCACATCTTTGAATTTTATCATATGTGCTGACAGAATTTGAAATGTCACCAATTTCTTTTTGAACAATGTCGATTGATAAGCACGAATCGTTATTTTCATTGCCAAAATCACATAGAATCTTGTCTTGGATTGTGGCTAATAAAGATTGGTGCATAGTATTATCTAGCAGTCCGTATAATTCAAAGCGTATTTTGTTTGTTTCTGTACATGAAACCACCCATTTCCTGAAATCTTCTCTTGTTACATATTCTTGTGGTGATTTGTAGCAAGGCAGTTTTTGCTTTATTGATATTCTTTCGGGAATAGAGGGTTTATCAACAATATCACTTAACATTGTAAAAAGTTTCTCATACGCTTCTGCCTTATCTTTGATTGGGACACCGGTTCCGATGTATGATTTAATGAAGCTATCCATGCCATTTGCATAGGGAAGCATGTAGTCATTATTACCGCTTTCGACAATATTCCATAAATCTTCAACACTCGGAAGAGGCGCATAACCATACAAGTTATAACACTCTTTATCCTGGCTTTTCCAATCCAGGGAGGATATTTCGCGACTGTATTGAACGGGAATTTGACAAAACTTATTATCCGATACTCGTATATGCGCCAAAATAGCATTTTTTAGAAAAGGTGATTTATCTTCATTTTTCCTGCCGTACACCCATCTGCGTATACTAATATCACACAGCAAAAGTGCTTCACGCTGAGGAGGTGTGGTCTGTACAGAAAATCTAAACACAAAAGAATATTTATGCCCGGATCTCTTTTCTGTGATAATAGTGCTCATCAATTCGTTTTTGGTAACATACGATAAATGAAGTTTAGTTCCACCGAATTCTATATCTTTCCCTACAAGTTTATTCATAACAATCAAAGGTATTGTTTGATATGCCTCGTCGCTGACACAACCGTTTTCCGTGGATAAAAGCACATCTTTCTCTGAACGCAAAGAATAAAATTCATCGGCTTTCATCATTGAACAAAGAGACTTAGCCATAGAAATAACAGTCGGGTTAGTTTTAGGTATAGACACATAGGTCGCAGTAATCCAAACACGAATTATATCAAAAATAATATTTATCCTTTCTTCATCAAAAGGTACGGTAGATGCTAACCATTGACCGTCATCACTATACTCCTTAAGAGTAGACATCGATACAATGCCTTCCACCCATGAATCAACCAGTTTTTGCAAAGCGTATGTAGGAAGTCCGTATTCACTCTTGAATTTTGGATTATTTGTTTTAGCTAATTTGATTAGTTCTTTTTTCCATGACAACGGAAAACCGATATAATAGATTTTTTTTACTTGATTAGGTTTGATTTTATATGCCATCGGAAAAATAGGTTTACCTGCCATAATTAATTCCTTTCTTAAATGCATCGTAAAATGGTTTGTATAGAGTATTTGCAATTTCGGCACTTGTTTCATTTTGCATCATATTGTCGAGGTATGTGCCCAGCTCTGTAAGACAATCAAATCCATTTTCAGTGTCAGGTGCTTTCCTAAAGGCACCATCAATAAAATAAACATGCGGCGCAGCTTTGCTTGTGTCAGTAACACGTGCGAGGCGTCCGAATATCTGTAGGATTAAGATAAACAATGTTGATACGATATCCTTTTTATCATCATTTGAAAGATTATCCAACCCATAATTGCCGCTTCGTGTAACAATGCTCCATCTCTTTGTCGCTTCTTGGCGCATACGCATATTATATTCCCATATAGATTCGCCGGGATTTCTCGTACAGTGCGCTTCCATATAACCGTTTAGTTTACTACCCTTTTCTTGAACATCGTCAGGCACAGACATAGGACGAACAAAGAAGAACACTGCGCCCAACGCAGAATGACCTGTCTCATCAACAATATTGTGTCCGCGTTCAATAGCCATTGCAGGAGCAATTAAAATTTCTGCCGGCATAGAAGCAAAACGACTTACTTCGCCGCGCCTAATTATGCATTCAAAATCATCGTTGGTAGTTGTGTCGGAAATCATACGATATACTCTAACAGAGCACTGCTTTTTGCGTAATGTGTTGGTGAGAGTTTCCTGGACGATGCTTGCCTGCTCATAACTATTTACAATTATTAAAATTTTTCCGGCATTACGGTTGTATTCAAAAATAATATCATTCACAGCTTTTTCTGCGACTTTTTTGAGCATTTCCGTCCGCATTTCCCCAGAGCCTGATACCCTTTCTGAAAAACCGGACTCATAGAACTTCGTTTTGGATAGAAATTCGCGCTTGTCAGAATCTGCTTCTAAAATATAGTTTACAGGACGGTTAATATGATACTCATACGAGCCTTCAGCCCAGCTAGAGCCGGAAAGCATAATGACATGAGGACCAATTGCTTTTCCGTTTTCATCCAATCTTAGATATGGAAGATCTTTCATTAAGCTCCGACCGAATGCAAACTGTCTGAATAGAATAATGTCGCCCTGCTCGTTCTTTTTCATACCGAACAAATTTCCACATAATGCGGATGGTAGATATTTTTGCTGGTCTTGAAAACGTGTTTGAAGGAATCCAAATATTTCATTCTGGCCGTACGAGGTCTCATGACATGCTGCATAAGCATCGCTCAATTTTCTGATAAAGTGGTCAAAGAATATCAGGCAAATGATGAGCTTAATACGAGCATCCTGCACAGCTATTATCTTGGTGTTTGTTTTAGTTCTATCTAATGATGTTTTTTCTTCGTCAATCCATCTCTTATACAATGTATTAAAGAGACGAAAGTCGGTTTCCATACAAGAAGCATTAAGTGCTTCACGCAGAGTGTTACTCAAATTCGAATTATCGTTTTCGTTGTCTATTAAGGAATATATATCCTTGTAGATCTTGTCTGGAATCTTATAACGTTCATCCCTTTTCAGATCATCTAAAAGAGTTAATGCAGAAAAAGGCTCGCCCGCAGATAATTTGTTCCATTTTCCAAGATCCCAATTAAGTGCTTTTGTAAGGCAACTCATCACGCCGGTCGTTCTTAATTGTAATTCGCTATATTCTTGACTTGCTCGATTTCTTTCTCGTTCGAAACCCGTCATATTCATGTAGCGAGCGCAATCATTTGCGCTTTCTTTAATATAGTGATTAAAACTTGTTTCTGGCATAAACAACTGGTCCAATGTTTTTTGTACGCGGTCACTTTCATCAAAAATCACTATGTCGAATTTTCTTAAGGCTGCATCAAGGAAGGGTTCACGATTCTTACCAACTCGAGAAATAGCAAAACCAGCCACAGAAGTGAGAACTACGGATGCAGTATAGCATTCACGTAACATTTTGGTACCGGGACAGATAGTAAAATAGGGGCACAGAAAAGGTTTGCTTTTGCCAGGCTCTTTTAAGGAAAAACAAGGCTCTTTGCCATATGCAAGGTTGGCTTCGTCACCATCGTTTATGCCATCAACAAGACAAGAGTTTGTTAGATATTGAGATAACGATGATGGAAGACACGTCTTATTTGGCTCTGTGATTTGATTGATATACTTTAATCTTTCGCTTCTTCCAACAAGGGGGGAACAGTTTACCGATAACTTGTTAAGATATCTCCAAAGGTTAAAGACTTCTGCCACGGTATCCAACACAATGACAATTCGCTTGCCGTTTTTGTTTGCCCAATATGCTAACACCTTGATGAGAGTTGATTTGCCGGATCCCACCATACCGACAATATTTATGGTTTGCGTTATAGCGAATTTATCGCATAAGGATACTTTACCATCTTTTACAGCCTTTATAGTATTGCTTTGTAAAATGTCATAGCAATAATCGGTGGGATCTATTTTTCTCATCTCTTTAGCGCATTCTAAAAGTTCGGAAATAGAAATGGTAATTGGATTTATGTCTCTGTTATCGATTAGATCTTCGTATTCAACTGATACTAACGTATTTTCCGAAAAAGACACTTTAATTCTTTCTGATTTTTCAAAATCTTCTTTTGTTGTGGTATAGTAACAGTACGTGCCTTCACCTGCCATTGGATATTCTTCTTTACGAGTATCTGGCAAGAGCCAGTGCTTTTCCCATTCTTTTATGCGATCTTCATAGGAAAGAGGAGTTTTCTCCTTATTTACCATTAATACGGTTTTACCTTCTTCGAATTTAAAGTCAAATGCTCTGAAACCGTTATATGCGTCGGAGCGATATTCGTCTAAATCATCCTGCCAATACTTTCGAGAACGATAACAACCCAAAGTATAGCGAGAAAGTTGTAATTGGTAATCAGCCACAGTGCCATTTTCTATTCCAATGAGTTGATATTGCGAAAACAATAGGTATGCTTTTTCAGGCTCTGGAGTATTAGCGTGTGTAAGTAATAAATACAACACAGCCTCTATATTAGCAAATCTATCGATCGACATCATGTTATTGTTGAAATACACCTGCAACGGTGCATAATACATTTTCGAGTCTCTTTTACCCATTCATTTCACCAACCTTTTGATTTATCTTTCTTTTTATACCGGCTAATGTAACGCATTTTACATTAGGCTGTTGTGTTAAAACTTTGTTTACAACAGAAGTATAATTGTTCTTATTAGACGTATACTCCGTTGGAACAACATAATAACCGAAATTATAATTTCCGGAAGGGAATCCGCCGTCGTTTTTTATTTTTTCACACAAGGATCTTGGGTTACGATAAGCTTTTGCATCAATTTCCCATATTTCTCCGTCATTGAATCGAATTTCTATGTCGAAGCGATCTTTTTGCGGCCACAAGGCATATTCAAGCTTTTTCTTTTCACAGAACTTGGCTATTTCCATCTCAAGTTTTCCAGGCTGTGCAAAGTATCGCATAATGCCCTTTTTTAGTCTATAAACCGGTTTCATAGATGCATCAATTTTCATTTCATCTGTAATTACCGGCATATGTTCTAGGCAATGCTCCGAAACACACGAAAAACCATAGATGCCTTCAGTCATTGTCCACCCGCAAGTCGCACAGTTTGTATAAATTCCTTCAAACAACTCATATGCAAGATTAAAGGCTTCCTTGGCATTGGCGTTGTCTGCGTATTCAAGTAAGAAAGCACGACGATCTTCTACAGTTATTATAGGATTTTGTATTATATATTTCCTTACTTTGCAGTAATCATCCTGAGATAATTGAATGATTTTTTCATAAAGTGCCCGTTCATCGATTCCTTCAATAATGTTAATTTCTTGAGTGCCAAGGAATTCAACACATTCTTCTGTGACGGTATATACATCATTTTTACCACGACGATATGCAAATGGACCATAATCATAAAAGGGTTGCAAAGTTATCTCGTAATCCTTAATAGTCTCTTCATCCCAATCACTGAACCATTCGCAGATGGGTTTGCTTATATATCGAGTTAGAAACGAACTCTCGTCCGCATATTTAAAAATTATTTCTCCGAGGTGCCCTATCTCCAGGCACGCAGCCAAAAACATATTAATTCCTCTTTGCAAGTTTTTGCTGTAAGGATATCGGTTAGGCGATTCTTTTAGGAGCATTTCTTTTTCCACTAAACCGCTGGCTATGAAAGCAAAAGCCTTTTGTAAATGTACTACATTCATATTTACATTACCTCCAGAAAAACAAAAAGCATCTCTTGGCGTACAAGAGATGCTTTACAATGTCAAAATATATAGGATATAAATTTGTTGCCTATATCAATAATTCTATTTTTCTCGTGTACATTTATATATTAACATAAACAAATTTATTTGTCAATAGTTAAGGTTTTTGGTGTTACCGTGCAAATTTTTTAAAATTTTACCTTATTCAATGGCTCAATAATTACATGGCAGTAAACAAAGATAAGCTACTTAGGCTGATTAAATTTTTCGGTCTGCCTTTATCAATGTTTCCTGTTCCTATTAGGGAAGCAACTATCCATCCAATTGATAAAATCTTCCTCCGTCAGCTTACCATCCATACACTCATTTCTTTTAGTCATTGCCTGATATTTCCACTTTTTAAAATCATTCTCAAGAATGGTATGAGCCTTAACTCTGGCAGAATATCTCTTGTAATATTTGTTGTAAATCTTAATGGCGGCGTTGTCCGCCATTTTCTTTTTGTAGTTTTCAAGTGCCATAATATCCTGACAATTCCGTGTTTCACCCTCGGCAATTCTGTCACAGTAGTTTGTGTTGTAGTTGCCCTTCATAATGAAATACTTGCCACAGCGTTTGCACTTTCTGAATCGAATATCCTGTTCAAGCATTTTTGTGAATTCAAGTTCAAGTGCTTTCCTGATGTTCCTGAATTTATAACTTGTATTCG
>JBJEPA010000110.1:0-1890 GCA_051880995.1 Ruminococcus sp. | reverse complement strand
GGCTTTTGAATATAATTACAACTATGATAAGTATAACTATGTAACTGATGTATCCGATATTAAGGGTTATCTTTATAATGATGGGAATGACTTAACTACCGAATATAAGAAATGCAGTAATCAAAGCTACAGAGTTATTACTCTGAAAAGAAACAACTCCGATAATCCTTATATGGTTATTGGTGATAAACCAATTACAAATGATGAATATCTGATGCTTTGTAATAGCTTTTCTTACAAAACAGGAATAGATTTAAAGAAATATTCCCAAGGCCAAAAGGTTTATTACAGTAGTGATATTTTATATACAGGACTAAAGGGTGACCCATATAATAGTGACAGTAATGGTAGATTATTAAAGCTTAATTATTATGACAAGGATGTTGAGAAGCCCTATAAAACAGAAATCATTAATACTCCCCAATTTGTAATTAATGATAACAAAATAGTAGCGGAAGTATGTTTACCCATTAAAAATGAAAGTGGCTTAACAACGGATGTACAGACTGTTAAGATTACACTAAAACCAAACACAGCAAAGAAAATTTATAAGGACGGATATGTATTTTATGACTTTGACTGTGATGACAAAGAGTTTGCCTCAAAGGTTACCAAACCCATTGTCGTAAAAATCAGCACATATCGTTATAAAGATTTTTTTACAGGATTGTATATTGAAACCGAAAACAATATTTATGCAGTGAGTTATTACTAAGTATGGATAATAAAAAAATTGCAGAACTGGTAAATCTGGCTTTAGAAAATGACCAAAACGCTTTTACAAAACTATACGAGCTTACATATAAAAGTGTTTACACCACCATAAGCCTAAAGGCGGATGATGCCGGTGACATTGAAAGTATCCTTCAGGATACATATATAAAGGCTTTTAAAAAACTTAATACACTTAAAAATCCCGAAAGCTTTTGTGGCTGGATTAAGGTTATTGCCTTGAATACTGCAAGGAACTTCAATAAAAGCCATAAAAAGCAAATTTATCTTGAGGATTTAACAGACGATAAGGGCGAACTTAATATTGTTTGTGATGATAAAGGGGCAGTCCCTGAAAATGTAATAGACGAAAAAGAAACTGTCCGATTAATCAAAGAAATGGTACAAGGTCTTAAGGATAATCAACAGCTGGCTATTACACTTTTTTACTATGAAAAAATGAGTGTAAAGGAAATTGCACAGGTTATGCACTGTAGTGAAAATACAGTCCTCAGCCGATTAAGACTTGGCAGAGAAAAGCTCCACGCAAAAATTGAAGAGTTGGAAAAGAAGGGCATAAAGCTATATGGTATAGAGCCTGTTACTTTGCTTATGCACCTTATGAATAATTACGAAAAGACAAATTCTTTTAGCAGTCCCTCTGTGGTGCTGTCTGAAATTGTGAAAAATGTAAGTGTTGCTAACAGCACCGTAAATCACAATAATTTTTTAGACAGTATAATTTCCACATTCAGAAATGTGACAAGCTACTTTAATGACAATCCTGTGATAACAAAAAATGCAGTGACAAAAGCTGTTGCCATATCATCAGCAGTGGTTGTGGGAGGTACTGTGGCAACATACACAACAAATAACAATAACTTATACACAGCTTCTCCTAAGCCCACAGTAGTTTGCACTACCACCCTGCAACCTGATACACAGCCACAAACAACTCCCACCAAGATTAATGTATTTCAAGGTGTAAAACAAAATTTTACAGTTCCTGATTCTTCTGTAAATATCACAGAGCCTACAGTGGCATTAACTACAGCGGAAAATACCACCCCGACTGAACCTGAAACAACGGCTAAATCTAAATCAAAAGAATATGACGACTATAGTCTTTATCTCCCAAGGGACAGTTATGAGGGAAAGTATATGAATATGGGTGAGCTA
>JBJEPA010000109.1:0-8516 GCA_051880995.1 Ruminococcus sp. | reverse complement strand
ATTGTATTGATTTTTCCGTTGCTCTGTTTATGTTGAATTTCAAAGGCATCGTTAGTGCCTGTTACTCTTCTAAATTCCATATAGTTTGAGTCAAATGTTATTGCAACATCAACGGCGGAAATATTTGCTTTACCCTCAACATACACATCAACATTAAAAAGCCTGTCCTTGTCACAGGTTTCGGCATTCAGAGAATAATTTACCCTTTCGAAAGCCGAAAAGCTCATACAGGTTGCAACAGGCAAAAATATAGTTAGGATAAAAATTGATGCAAGTAAAATGGATTTAAATTTTCTTTTAACTGAGATTTTCATAAACATACCTACAAATTGAAGCTATAAGGGTATTATAGAAAAACATCAGTTGTGTAGTCAAGAATTGTAAAGTTTTTCCACATCAAACAACCATCCCTAAGGATGGTTGCAAAGGATTAGGATTATTTTAATGGAGAAACAGGGTGCAATTCAATATACCCTCTTGTTCCTATCGGTTCAAGCTGAATGGAAGGATTTTCCTTGTCCCACTTCATACCGATTATTGACGGGTCGTATTTTTCAACACTTTGCCTTAAAGCGTCAATTGCTTTGCAGTATTCCTCCTCAAGAAACGGCTCACCCTGGAACATCAGGAATTGGGACTGTGGAAGTTCAATAACTTCAAATCCGTGGGGAATTTCACCGCTGTAGTCAACGGGAACCTCTACACCCTGAACATAGGTTGAGGTGTTGGGCTTTTTATACCTTTGCGGCAACCAAAGGCAAACAGGCTCGCCAGAGATTGACGGAATGCTTGTCAAAATCCCCCACACATCGCATCCAACCTCAGAACAGTACTGAAAGTAGTCCTCCGCCTTTACTCCTCTTTTGATGATAACCTTTCTTTTTGGCTTTTCAACAACCTGCAAAAATACATTTTGTACTTCTTTCATATCACTTTTTTCCTCCTGAATTTCACGAAATTTTACACCGTAAGGTTTGAAAAGGGGAATTGGAACAGGATTTTTAGAATACTCCTTTGGGTTAAGTCCGTACTCCTTGCAAAACGCTCTGGTGTAGCCGTCAACACTTCCAAAGCCGTAATCAAAGGCTGTATCTGTCACCTTGGATTTTTTATCTCTGAGGTGCATAGCTGACTGGGACAGCCTTAATTTTCTTATGTATTCCGAGGGTGTCAGACCTGTTTCCTCCTTAAACAGTCTGTATGAATACCATGGGGAAAACATTGAAACTAAGGATAAATCTTCAAGGGTTATTTGCTCCTCAAGGTGCTGTTCAATGTAGTCCTGCATTCTTTGTACTGCTAAAATCTGTTCCTTCATTTTCATCACCTCACTGTAACCGTATTTTACTTATATATAAGGAGAATTTCTCGACCTTTTTTGCTAAAACAAAAAAATATAAAACAAGCTGATATTTCTCATAAAGAAAAATCAGCTTGTTATGAATTGCTTAAACTTTAATTTTGCATTTTTATTTGCTCGTCTTTAATTAATGAATAACGGATAAGAGTGTTACCGTTAAGGTTTTCCTTATTCATATCAACAGCGGTAATTTGGTGGTTATCGTAAGTTGTATAGTAGTAAATTCCCTTACTAGCGTTACAGCAACAGGTATAAATTGTGATTTCGTACTCTCCGTTATCAAGCTCACAACAGCCTCTCTGCTGGTCAACAGAGCCGAGAATGTGGAAAAACTGGCTTACGCTTTCAGTTTCGGAGTCGCCTGAAAGTGAATTCATCTTAGTAAATGATGCTTTAATAAATCGGGACTGGGATGATAAATCTCCGGGGAGACCTAATGCTCCCATACCTCTGCTGTAAGAGTCCAAGTTTAACTTATCTGAAAAAGTATTTTCCGGATTTTTTGAAGAAAGGTACATATAGTTGTTAAGCTGAAACATCTGCTTATCAAAAGGCGGATTATTGGTTAGCACACCAACAGGATTATCGTATATCTTTAAACCATCTCTAACAGATTCAACGGTAATAGCCTCGTTTTCATCTGCAATTATCCAATGTAGCTGTGCAACAGGTAAATCGTTACTAAAGGGGATATTCACTATATTTATGTTTTTAAGGAGATTCTTTGCATCATTTACAGAAGAACATTTGCACAAGATTAAGGGTATCAACTCAAATTGTGCTACATTTTCTTTTCCGTCAACATAATCATTGTAATAAGCGTTACCCACAAAGTTCAGTCCTGCAACACCAAGACCCTTTTCATTTATAGCCTCGTAATACAAAGGGTAGTCATTTGCAACATATGACATTCCTATCATAGCATAATGAGAATTTATTTCATCTAAATACCTGAAAGAAAAAGGATAATTTCGTGGAGTAATTGTGACCTCATCACAATATGAATATTCATAATCCAAGGTTCTTCCAAAATAAAAGTCCTTTGTTTTATATGTTGCAGCTGTGCACATTTTACTTCCTCCCAATTATTTTTAACTTGATATTATTTTATAACAATGTCGAGTAATTATTAAATTATAAAGAAAATTAAGGATAGTAGGGGTTTGGTTTGAATAACAGAATTATCAAATCAATAATTACACCTATGCCTACAATTCCCCCTGTGAACAAATAGAGTAGTCCAAGGAGAACTCTGCCCTCATAAAATTTGTGTATTCCCAAAACACCGAAGAACAGACACAAAAAGAATGAAACCCATTTACTTTTAGCCATTACCATTCCTCCTAATAAGTTTACAATTTATAATTTTTATGGACTAACCTTATTGTTTTTAAAGATGAAGAACATAATCCAGAACGATACTCCTGCAAGTGCCAAAGCACATCCCAGTCCTGTGTAGAACACAGCTATAAATACATCCGGTACAAGTCCTGAATATCTTAGCCAGATACCTCCGCCCATCATAACAGCCATAATTATGTAGGACTTTAAATCGAAAAAATGCCACACAGGTTTAAAATCCTCTTTAAAGCTATGGATTCGCTTTGTGTGTTTTAAGCTCATCTTGAAAAACATAAAACCAAAGGCACAAAACACAAGGAGTGAAAGCGCTATATGCCATATGGAAATGGATTTTAACAGACCGTAGGAAAGAACTCCAAGCCTTGCAACATTAACCCCAGCCAAAAGCCAGACGCATCCTGCAACTGCAAGGAGAGTCCGTTTTTTCACATGATAAAAACGGTGTTCAGACATAATGAAAAATCACCTCTTAAGAGTCTTTTTCAGTGAAACAAGTAGAAGTATTATTCCCACACCGGTTAGTATGTGACCGATTCCAGCAATTCCGGAAATTGAGGCGTCTGCACCTGTTGACAGAGAGATACCTATTACCTGAGTTATTCCACGGACCAACATCATAACCGAGGTAAGGGGAACTCCTATATTATATAATAGCATAAACAGGCGAAAGGTTCTGTGTTCCTTTAGATTATTATGTGCGGAAAACAATGCAACAATAAGGAACACCAGCATACCAAGTATAAAAAGATGTGTATGTACCTTGCTCAGGGTTGTGACTCCCTCAAATCCTGTCCACTTTGTAAATTCACGATAAAAAACTCCGCCTGCCATTGCCAATACGGCATAGATTATTGAGATGTTTAAGTATTTTTTCATTTTTCTCCCTCATTTTAGTTTTCTTAATTTTATTATATAATTAATATCAACAGATTTCAACAAAATTAGCTTATCTTTTATAGCTTTATATTTTTGTGAAAGTGACAGACAAATTCATGTTGACACTATGCCACTAAATTGTATTTTTAATATAAAGAAACTACTTCATTAAATATACTTTTTTCGAACATAGACATAATAAGAAAAAAACCAATAACAAGCCGTTTTTTCAACACGAAAAAGAACCGCAATTAAGATACTCTTTGTATCAAAATTGCGATTCTTACTTGAAACTAATCTCATATGCATACAAACTGTATTACTGTTCATATGATGAGTCCAAAAGAATATTCAGCTTACTTACTTCGACTCTTATCATTCTTTCTGCAAAAATATATGACAAGCGCTGAAATGATAATTAATGCCGACGAAATAAGGATATAGGTTTGTAGTGCGTCACCTGTTGAAATACTATTCTCCCCCTGATTCCCCTGGGGGACTTCCCCATTTTTCACAGGAGTTGTTACTGTTGGAGCAGTAGCAACAGTTGTTTCAGCGGGAGCTGTTTCAATATGCGCAATTACCTCCATACCTCTATCAGTATGTAATGCAACAGCTTTAAAAGAGGTTGTAAAAAGTACTGAACATACTGCAACAAACAGCAAACACAGACACTTACATATTTTTATCCATTTCATTTCAGATAAAACTTATTAAGTTAATTATAACAGATAACTGATTAACGCTCAATTAATGCGCTGTGGAATGTTATTGTACCGCTGTAGTCGCCTGCGATATCAGAAAGATTCTGACCGAAAATAGCGTTCTGATTCAAAGCCAGTGTAACAGGCTGTTCCTCGCCCTGTGCCCCGCTTAAGAATGTGCAGAGATGATAGCCGTATGATCCGGGAGTTGCAGTTGAATTTATGGGTTCATAATCGCCCAAATTTCCTTCGTTAACTGTAGTATCATAAACATTATAAGCTATTGTGAATGGTGTTTCCGCATTTTTCTGAGTAATGTAGAACTGATTATCCGTAGCGGAGGAGTCCTTCATATAAACAGTTACTCCCTGATTGCTTTTAATATTAAGGTTAGTTGCCTTAACAACAAAATCGGAGAATACATAGTTGTCGGTATCAGTGCTTTCAGGCTGGCTAAGTTCGCCGAAATCAGCGCTTTCAGGGATTGTGATAGTGTAGCTTACATATCCCGGATCTACGATGTTAGCTGTAACTTCTGTTGAGTTGTAAGGGGTTACGTCTGTGAGTTCTTTTGTAGCTTCAACAGCAGATGCCGACACAACAGCAGTTGCGACAAGTGCTCCTGCAATTAAAGCAGAAATGATTTTTCTTGTTTTCATTGAAAACATCCTTTCATAAATAAAATTTTATTGATAAGAAAGCCATATGTATTATGACGTTCCTTAATCACTTAACAATTAGCTTGAACTCCGACTCGGCAGAGTTAAGGGGTGTATGCTCCTTATCAAGGGTAACACATTCATACACCACCATTGCGGTGTAGTTGCCCTTTTCAAGTGTTTTATTAAGGGGAACCTCTGTAAGTCCGTAGCCGGGTTTAATCAGCTGGGACTTATAAAGAACAGTTCCGTCCTCAAGCTTGAGTGTGGCGTAAAAACCGCACTTGTTAGCCTTGGGATTGCCAATGCTCAGGGTGAGGGTCTTGTCACCCGACTTCATTACGGCACTGCTGTAGCCGGGGATTTGAATACCTGTTTTCTTAGGTTTAGTTTCATCCTCTATGCCTGTGTCCCATCCGTCGGAGATTTTTCCCACAACACCCATGGAGGCAGTTGGCTGTTCCTTTGGGAAGAATTTTTCGTACACAAAATATCCCCCAACAGCCAAAGCACCCACAATGAGCAATGTGACAATAATTATTAATAATGGTTTTTTCTTTGATTTTGATGTATTATCCAACTTTTTTCCTTCTTTTTGTACCGAAGATTACCACAAGGGCAAGTATTGCAACAAGGAGTATCACAAAGTTAAATGATGTTTCTCCTGTATTGATTGAACCCTCATAATCATTGTTAGGTGGAACAACCTTTTCTGAATTGGTTTCCACAATGGCAAAGGACATGGGGTGCGAAACCGTAAATACAGCCATTCCATCCTTAACAGAATCAGGCTTATAGTAAACTATGTTGCCCTCTGTATTTATACCTGCAAGTTTAATATTTTCTCTGTCAACAGGTACTGAAATTTTATAGGAACCTGTGCACCACAGCTCGGCAGGAATATAGTTGCCGTCCTTATCTGTAAGGCTTACAGAATATGTTTTCAGAATTTTATTTTTGCCGTTTCCGGAAGATAAAAGCTCATATTCTTCAGAGTTTTCACTGCCGATGTCGTAGCTTATTTTCAGAGCCTTATGCATACTTCCCTGTACGGTGATGTCGTTTCCTGCTGGCTTAATTGAGTCGATAAAGAAGTTGCCCTCAATAATAGGATAGCCTTTGTTAAGAGGTGGATTATGTTTCCAGCTTACTGATTCATCAGTTATACCATTGAGAGTATTAGTAAATTCCAAGCTTTGCAGATATTCGATGTCTGATTCACCTATGTTTGTATTATCAAGGGACTCTGTTGAATCCGTTCCGATTGCGCTAAGTCCGTCTTTGTCTTTGATAATATAATATACATTCTTTACTGTGGGAATCAGTCCGTCATATCCGTTTATGCCTGCAACCGAACCCTTTTGGGATGAACTTTTTTCAGATGTCTTTTCTGAATTTTCAACGGATGCCGAATTGTAGGAGGCTTCCAATGTACCGCCGTTCTTTCCTGCAAGTCCGCCTGAAAGTTCAGCTTTTGAATTTCCTACCTTGCCGTTATTTGCACAGCCGTAAATTTTTCCTGTATTCACGCCTGCAATGCCACCGCACATTGTACCTGACACAACAGCAGAACTTCGACAGCCTGTAAGGGAACCGCTGTTTTCGCCAACGATGCCGCCGCTTATCTCACCCTTGATACTTGAGTTAAATTCAGGTGCGTAATATTTGTTTCCGTTTGGATATATATAACCGGAAGTGATATTAACACCGCTTGTGCAGTGATCGATTGTGCCTTTGTTTACAGCGGCAATTCCACCTGCTGTTTTGGAAGAGGATGAGAAATCACAATCGAAAACGAATAAATCCTTTATACTTCCCTTTTCGCCGATAAATTCAAACAGTCCACCGTACTGAGATGAATTAACATTAAGACCGATAATGCAGTAGCCCTGTCCGTCAAATTTACCGTTAAAAGGCTTGTTCTCGGATACACTACCGATACCTCGTGTCCAAAATTTATCGTCTGGAGCTACTATGTTGTTTGCAAGGATATATTTCTCTGAACCGTAGGTTTTGTAATCACTTCTCACAACATTTGCCATTGTTACAAGGTCGTCATATGTTCTTATGATAAGGTTTCCGTCCTCGTCCTCGTCAAACTCATCCTGTGGCTTAACAGGAGCCTCCCCAATGAGAACTGTTACTGAATCCGAGGTGGCTGTATAATTCTCTGCACTTGAAACATTCTTGGTTACAAGGCACCGTATAGGCATATCAACGCTTTCTTCAGTTGTTACAAACTGGTAGATTGTTGGTTCGGTAGAGGTGTTGTTGGTAACATCACACCACACCTTGGCCTTTACATCATAGGTCTGCCATTGGAAAATAAGGTCATCTTTATTGTCAAAAACATCAACAGCGTCTATATTGAATGTTGCTGTTTCGCCAACGCTCTTTAAGTAGTAGTTTTCAGGTTGCTGTGTAATAATAACACCGTCAGTATTGTACAGGGTGTCGATATTTACTTTTACAGGATCACTCAAAATACCTTCATACACATTAATTCCATCCACAACTTCTTCTGCTGTTTTTACGGAAGTGTTTGCCGGTGCAATATAGAACACATAGTCCATTGAGGTGTCCTTAAGTCCTCCAACCTCGTATGTCATAATGTCCGTTTTTTTATCAAGGAAGATAGGGCCTTCATTATTTACAAGCATTAATTTTTCTGCATTAAGGCTTTTTACATAGATGTTATAGGCATCTGTTGAACGCTGTTTACGCCAGTTTTCCTCTGGAGTTGCATTAGTGCAGTTCCAGGCAAGTGTAATGGAATGTGTGCCGTCGCTGTTCTTTCTTACACTTTGCACACCGAAATACTCCGGCAACACAGGAGGCGTACCAACAAGTCCGTCTGTATAGTAGCTTAAAAGATAAACCTTGTTAAAGTTATATTCAGTTCCCTCAGTTTTAGCCTTGCCGTCAGGATTTAAAAAGTCGCTTGGGTATGCAACAGCATTGGCAGTATATTGATAGTCCTCAGGGGTAAAGTGGGTGATACTGCTTTTTATCAGATTACCCTGTGAGTCCCTGTAATCCGTATAGCTTTTACTGCTTTCCGAATTAATAGAGCCTGTGTTTTCTTCTTCAATTCCCTCGTAGTCAACCCTGAATGTCACACCGTCGCTGTCGGAGGAAACCCATGACGCTCCTCCCTCTAAATCAATCCTAAATTTCACAAATCTAAGAAACTTAAAATTAGCTTTTATATCAATATCCAAGGAGATGTTAAATCCATTTTCTAATTCAGAGCTTTTTGTCACGGTTATGTCGTTACCAAAGCTTTCAGCACCGGAGGTAACGGTGGATTTCGCCAAGGTGCTGTCCACTTTTACAGAGTCACCGATTGACATCTCAGGTTTTAAATCATCAAGGGTTGCGTTATAGCCGTATGGGTCGCCTGCCCTTGACTTAGGCAGGCTGTCAATAATTGGAGCAGCCTTTTTGTCCTCCTCGTCTGTAAGGGCACTTGCGGCTTTGTTATACTCATCAATGGAGAGTGCGGCAAAGGTAGGCTTCAAATACTGTACAGTCTGCATTGTCGAATGGTTTTCG
>JBJEPA010000108.1:0-1903 GCA_051880995.1 Ruminococcus sp. | reverse complement strand
GTTATCTTGATATTATAGGCTCAAAGGCAAGTGTTGAGCACAAGCATCTGGGGAAAATCGAAAATCTTTATGTCAGCGGAATTTGCTACACCCTAAACAGCAACGGTGAATTTACAAAGGTATTATTGAAAAAGGAGGCATGATAAAAAGTAAGTGGTAAATCAATCCGAGAACTCTGAAATTGTGTTATCATAGAGATAACAGAAAGACAGAGTAGATACTAATTCGTCATGCTTTATGGTCTTCGAGATCGAAAAGGAGAATGAAGGGTTAGCATCGAATCATGCAATGGTCGTCAGGAATGTCAGATCGAATAGGAGAATGGCTCGGATTGTCAAACAGAAGCTGTCTTGCTGAAAAAACAAAGGGAGAGCAAAGTAATGAGAAAGACAGAAGATTTACCACGAATTTGCGTAGGAGTAGATTTGCACAAAATGCAGTTTACGGTACACGCAGTAAGCGAAGAAACAGGCGAAATGGTTTTAAACGGAGTATATCTAACGGATAATCAAGGTTACAAGGATTTCTGCGAGAAACTCCACACCATAGAGGCTGAAAATGAATGTTGTATTGAACTTGCCGTTGAAGCAACCGGCAATGCGAGATATTTTAAGAACAAAATGGAAGCCGAAGGCTTCAGAGTGTTGGTTGTTAATACAAGCAAGTTTAAAGTAATCACAATGAGCACAAAGAAAACAGATGCAAATGATGCAGCGACATTGGCGTTTTATCTTTCAAAGGATATGTTGCCGGAGTCACATCTTTGTGATCAGACCAGTGAAGAGATAAGAAGAATGCTGAAAACCAGAAGCATACTGGTTTCCAGCACTGTGAAGATCAAAAATCAAATTCATGGAATGCTTTTAGGCTACGGAATTGAGACCAAGGCAGCTCAATTCCAAAGCAAAAAGAAAAGGCAGGAATTGATAAACGATCTCGCAGACCAACACTTCTCACAATTCACTGCCTCGTCACTTGAAGTGACATTAAATATTTTAGACGATATTTATGCACAAGTCAAGAAGATAGAGGAACAAATTAAAGAAATGACAAAAGAAAATGAAACTGTTGAACTGCTTATGACAATGCCGGGAATAGGTTTTATCGGAGCAACAACGATAGTTTCTTATACAGACAATATTGATCGGTTTGACGGTGATTTCAAAAGGTTTTCATCATATCTGGGAATAGTGCCGAGTGTGCATAATTCGGCTGATACGGTTCACATGGGACATATAACGAAACGAGGACCGCAGGAACTGAGAACAGCATTTGTACAGGTGGCAATGGGAATAATCAGACAACCTCAGAATACAGCAGAATGGAAACTAATGAAAGACTATCAAACAATGAAAATATCAAAAGGTTCAGGAAGAGCAATAATTGCATTAACAAGAAAGGTAGCAAGAATTGTGTTTGCAATGCTGAATAACAAGGAAGCATTCAAGCCTGAGCTTATGAGGAAAACTTCGGTAGCATAGACTATTTTCCTTGTCAAGGGACGCTACGCTTTTGCCCTTGACAACTCAAATACTCTATGCTGTGTAGTAATCACGAGGGCGTCGCCCTCGAACATAACCGATTTCGGTTATCAAAAATAACAAAAAATACAGCAAGTTGGTTAAAACCACTTGACTTTTTATAGGAGATATAGAATGAAACATTTATTAAAACTTGAGGACTGGTCAACAGAAGAAATTATTAACACTCTTAACTTAGCCGATCAGCTAAAGTATGAGCAAAAGCACGGTATTGAGCATAAAATCCTAAAGGGCAAAACCTTAGGTATGATATTTGAGAAAAGCTCAACACGTACCCGTGTATCCTTTGAAGTCGGTATGACACAGCTTGGCGGTTATCCGCTGTTTTTATCATCCAACGATTTACAAATCGGCAGAGGTGA
>JBJEPA010000107.1:0-8528 GCA_051880995.1 Ruminococcus sp. | reverse complement strand
ATCTCAAATGGACAACCTGAGTTAGTCATAATTTCTTTGATGTAGTCGGGAACTCTTAATTCTTTGGTAGAAATTAATACAAATGAATTGCCCTCAAAATGACACATTGTTTTTATGAGGGAATGAACTGTTCGTCCATTTTTTAAGTCACCGCAAAGACCAATCTTAAGATGATTAAGCCTGCCTTTTTCATTGGAAAGAGTAACCACATCAGTAAGTGTTTGGGTAGGGTGGAGATGACCACCGTCTCCGGCATTAATAACAGGAACATCGCTGTAAAGTGAAGCAGCCTTTGCAGAGCCCTCAACAGGATTACGCATTGCTATAATATCAGCATATCCACTCATAACTGTAATTGTGTCCTTAAGGCTTTCGCCTTTTGCAACAGAAGAGTTCTGAGGATTATCAAAACCTATAATTTTGCCACCAAGCCGCATCATTGCTGTCTGAAAAGACATCTGTGTGCGAGTTGATGGCTCATAAAAAAGAGTTGCCATGATTTTACCGTCACAAACATGGCTGTAATTCTCTGGATTTGCTTTAATCTTACCAGCAAGTTCAACGGTCTGCTGTAACTGTGCAAATGTCAAATCCTCCAGATCAACAACATGTCTGTGCTTCATGACAAGCTCCTTTCAATATTTGGTGCCGGTGGTGGGACTCGAACCCACACGCCATTGCTGACAACAGATTTTGAGTCTGTCTCGTCTGCCAATTCCGACACACCGGCAAATTTTCCTTTGATATTATACAACACATAATTTGAAATTGCAAGACATAATTTAATTATTTTATAGGAAAATACAAATAGCACTAATATAAATAGCATAGTTTTTTAATTTCCATAACTTCATTTTTTTACATATAGATAAAAATAAAGTTTTGTGTTGTTTTATGTTGATTATATTCAAAATTTATTATATAATATTAACGTGTTTTTGTGTTTATGTGTTTATCACAGGGCACAATATGTTTGTAATGAAATAGGAGGAATAAATAATGGAAAGAAAAGAACAGCTTTATGAGGGTAAGGCAAAAAAGGTTTTTGCTACTGATGACCCTGATTTGTGCATTGTATCATACAAGGATGACGCTACAGCTTTTAACGGTAAGAAAAAAGGCACTATTGTTGGCAAGGGTGTCGTTAACAACAGAATGAGTAACTTTATGTTCAAGATGCTTGAAGAAAATGGAGTTAAAACTCATTTTGTTGAAGAACTAAACGACAGAGATGCTGTTGTTAAAAAGGTTGACATTGTACCTCTTGAGGTTATTGTAAGAAACAGAGCAGCAGGTTCTTTTTCTAAAAAGTACGGTGTACCGGAGGGTTCTGACCTTGCTTCTCCTATTTTGGAATTTGACTACAAGTGTGACCCACTTGATGACCCACTTGTAAATAACTATCATATCCTTGCTCTCGGCCTTGCAACACAGGAAGAGATTGACAAGATTTCTGAAATGACTTTAAAGATTAATCAGCTTATGATTGACTTCTTTAAAGAGTGTAATGTTGAGCTTGTTGACTTCAAGCTTGAATTCGGTCGTTTCCACGGTGACATTGTTCTCGCTGATGAGATTTCTCCTGACACCTGTCGTTTCTGGGATTTAGATACCCACGAAAAGCTGGACAAAGATCGTTTTCGTCGTGATATGGGCGGTGTAGAAGAGGCATATGCCGAGATGATGAAGAGAATCGGTCTGGCCGAATAAATAAATTTTGGATGGTGACATCGTTGAATTATAATTTTGATAACTTTTCTAAAGAGGAGCTCCACGAGGAATGTGGTGTCTTTGGAATTTATGGTAATGACGCAATAAAGCCTGCTTATGCTTGCTACAATGGTCTTCTTGCTCTACAACATCGTGGGCAGGAAAGCTGTGGCATAGCTGTAAGTGACTGTGGCGTTATTGATTACCACAAAGATATGGGATTAGTTACCGAGGTTTTCAACAACAAAATTCTTGATAAACTTGACGGACAAATTGCTGTTAGCCATGTCCGTTATTCAACTGCAGGCGGCTCTGTGCGTGAAAACTCACAGCCGCTTGTTATGCGTTATAAAAAGGGAACTCTTTCCATTGCTCATAACGGTAATTTAACAAATGCCGCTGAAATAAAGCGCAGGCTGGAACGTAGAGGAGCTATTTTCCAGACCACTATTGACTCCGAGGCAATAGCCTATGTGATTGCAAGGGAGAGAAGAAAGGTTCATTCTGTTGAGGAGGCAGTAAGGAATGCAATGAACACCATTGAGGGTGCATATTGCCTTCTTGTTATGAGCCCACAAAAGCTTATAGCTGCACGTGACCCAAATGGATTCAGACCTCTTTGTATTGGCAAGGTTGGAGATTCATATTGCTTTGCAAGTGAATCCTGTGCATTGGATGCCTGTGGCGCTGAGTTTATCCGAGATGTTGAGCCGGGTGAAATTGTTATTGTAGATCAAAATGGAATACGAAGTGACAAAACACACTGTAAAAAGAAAAAGTCAATTTGTATTTTCGAATATATTTATTTTGCCAGAAGTGACAGCAACATTGACGGTGTTTCTGTTTACGAATCCCGTAAAGAAGCCGGCAGAATTTTGGCAAGATGCCATCCGGTGGACGCTGACCTTGTTATCGGTGTTCCTGAGTCGGGAATTGACGCTGCAATAGGATACAGTGAAGAATCTGGAATCCCATACGAAAAAGGTATTGTAAAAAACAATTACATTGGCAGAACCTTCATTAAGCCAACCCAAGGCGAAAGAATGAAGAGTGTTAAAATAAAGCTTAATCCTCTTAGTTCAATCAAGGGCAAAAGGGTTGTTGTAATTGATGATTCTGTTGTAAGAGGAACTACTGTTGATAGAATTGTTACAATGCTCAGAGAGGCTGGAGCAAAGGAAGTCCATATGAGGATTTCTTCACCTCCATTCCTGTGGCCTTGCTACTACGGAACAGATATTCCGTCCAGAGGTGAGCTTATAGCCTGTAATCATACCATTGAGGAGATTAGAGAGATAAGCGGAGCAGATTCCTTTGGTTATCTACCTGTTGAACATCTTAAAGAACTCACTTTCTCCGATGAAGTAAATTTCTGTGATGGATGCTTTACAGGTAATTATCCCGCTAACATTACCAAGGAACACCTTGAGGGTAAAGAGCGTGGCGGAATGAATTTTAAGAAATCAAAATTAAAGGGGTAGAACAATGAGTAAGGATTGTTACGAATCACCGTTATCTTCAAGATATGCTAGTAAAGAAATGAAATATATTTTTAGCCCGGATATGAAGTTCCGCACATGGCGAAAGCTGTGGATTGCACTTGCTGAGAGTGAAATGGAGCTTGGTCTTCCTGTAACACAGGAGCAGATTGATGAGCTAAAGGAACACGCTGACGACATAAACTATGAAGTGGCTGAGGAGAGGGAAAAGCTTGTCCGTCACGATGTTATGAGCCATGTTTATGCCTACGGTCAGCAGTGCCCAAAGGCAAAGGGTATCATTCATCTTGGTGCTACTTCCTGTTATGTAGGTGATAATACTGATGTTATCATTATGACAGAGGGACTTAAACTTGTTAGAAACAAGCTGGTTACAGTTATTCGTGAGCTTTCTGCATTTGCAGATAAGTACAAGGATTTACCAACCCTTGCATTTACACATTTTCAGCCTGCTCAGCCTACTACTGTCGGCAAGAGAGCAACCCTTTGGATTCAAGAGCTCCTTATGGACTTAGAGGATGTTGAATATCAGCTTAGCAAAGCTAAACTCCTTGGATGTAAGGGTACAACAGGTACACAGGCAAGCTTCCTCGAGCTTTTTGAGGGTGACCACGAAAAGTGTAAGGAAATCGACAGAAAAATTGCAAAGAAGATGGGTTATGATTCCTGCTTTGCGGTTTCAGGTCAGACATATTCCAGAAAGCTTGATACACAAATTCTCAATGTTCTTTCCGGAATTGCACAAAGTGCCGCAAAGTTCTCTAACGATATAAGACTTTTACAGCATCTTAAGGAAATCGAAGAGCCATTTGAAAAGAACCAGATTGGCTCATCTGCTATGGCTTACAAGAGAAATCCAATGCGTAGTGAAAGAATTGGTTCCCTTTCAAGATATGTTATGGTTGATGTTCTCAACGGTGCATTCACAACTGCAACACAGTGGTTTGAAAGAACACTTGACGACTCTGCTAATAAGCGTCTTAGTGTTCCTGAGGCATTTTTGGCTATCGACGGAATTCTTAACCTTTATGCAAATGTTGCCGACGGTCTTGTTGTTTATCCAAAGGTAATTGAGCAAAGACTAAGAAAGGAACTGCCATTTATGGCAACTGAAAATATTATGATGGACGCAGTTAAGCGTGGTGGCGACCGTCAGGAACTTCATGAAAAAATCAGAACACATTCTATGGCAGCATCCCGTGTTGTTAAGGAAGAGGGCGGAGAAAACGACCTCTTGGAAAGAATTGCAAATGACCCTGCTTTCGGTGTTACTCTTGATGAGCTTGAGGCAATTCTTGACCCTGCAAAATATGTAGGTCGTGCTCCTGAACAAACAACTGATTTCTTAAAAGAAGTTGTAGAACCTGCCATTGCTCCGTATAACGATATTCAGGACGAAAAGGCAGAAATTACTGTATAACTAGGGGAAACACTGAATAAATCACTTTACACATCTTATTTGCATATTTTCCGCCGGTATGCCCAAAAAATTCTCGGAATGCGTCAGCATTACTGCGGTTTTTTGAACATACCGACAAAAAATCTGACTGCACAATCTGTGCAAATGATTTAATCAGTGTTTCCCTGGTAAACAAACATTTTGAAAGGATGTTACATAAATGGTTAAAGCTATTGTAGGCGCTAACTGGGGCGATGAAGGTAAGGGTAAAATCACAGATGTTCTTGCACAGAACAGCGATGTTGTTATTCGTTTTCAGGGTGGAGCTAACGCAGGTCACACCATAGTAAATGACTACGGAAAATTCGCACTTCATCAGCTTCCATCAGGTGTCTTTAACAGCAATGTTACAAATGTAATTGGAAATGGTGTTGCATTTTCTGTAGAAAACTTTGTTAAGGAAATGAAAGAGCTTAAGGATAGGGGTGTTCCCGAACCCAAGATTCTGATTTCCGACAGAGCACAGATTGTTATGCCATACCATGTTGCTTTCGATTGCTATGAGGAAGAAAGACTTGGCAAGAACTCCTTTGGTTCAACAAAGAGCGGTATTGCTCCTTTCTACTCAGATAAGTACAGCAAAATCGGTTTCCAGATAAATGAACTTTATGATGATATTGATTATCTAAAGGAAAAGATTGCAAGAACCCTTGAAGTGAAGAATGCAACTCTTAAAAATCTTTACAATAAAGAGCCTATCACTGTTGAAGAAATTTTTGATAAGCTTATGGAATACAGAGATGCCCTTGCTCCATATGTTGCAGATACTTTCACATTCCTTCACGATGCTTGCAAAGAGGGCAAAAACATTCTTCTTGAAGGACAGCTTGGCTCACTTAAGGATACCGACTTCGGTATTTATCCGATGGTTACCTCCAGCAACACTATTGCCGGTTACGGTGCAGTTGGTGCAGGCGGTATTCCACCATACGAAATTAAGGATATTGTCACAGTCGTTAAGGCATATTCAAGTGCAGTTGGAGCAGGTGAATTTGTTTCAGAAATATTTGGTGACGAGGCAGATGAACTCCGCAAAAGAGGCGGAGATGGCGGTGAATTTGGCGCAACAACAGGCAGACCAAGAAGAATGGGTTGGCTTGACCTTGTTGCCACCCGTTATGGCTGTCGTGTTCAGGGTGCAACACAGGTTGCTTTTACCGTTCTTGATGTTCTCGGATATTTAGACGAAATCCCTGTTTGTGTTGCCTATGAGCTTGACGGTGAGGTTATCGACTACTTCCCATCAACAACAAAGCTTAAGAGATGCAAACCTGTCCTCAAAACTCTAAAGGGTTGGAAATGTGACATTGGCGGAATCAAGAAGTATGAGGATCTTCCTGAAAACTGCCGTAAATATATTGAATTTGCAGAAAAGGAGATAGGTGTTCCTATCACTATCGTTTCTAACGGACCTGCAAGAGATGATATTATTTACAGATAATTTTCGAGGTGAAAAATGGTCAATATTAATGAAAAAATACTTGTTCTTGACTTTGGCGGACAGTACAATCAGCTAATAGCAAGGCGTGTTCGTGATCATAATGTATATGCAGAGATTAAGCAATATACCGTAGATATTGAGGAAATTAAAAAGGAAAATTATAAGGGAATCATATTTACCGGCGGACCTAACTCTGTTTATGATATGAGTTCACCTCATTACAGTAAAGAGATTTTGGACCTTGGTATCCCTGTTCTTGGAATTTGCTACGGTTGTCAGCTAATCACATATATGTGTGACGGTAAGGTTGAAAATGCAGAAAAAAGTGAATATGGTAAGATTAAAATTAATGTAAAAAAGCCTGAAAGTAAGCTTTTTAAGGATGTACCAAAAGAAAATATTGTGTGGATGAGCCATACAGATTATATCAGCGAAGCACCAAAGGGCTTTGAAGTTACAGCTTATTCTGAGGACTGCCCCTGTGCAGCTATGGAAAATGTTGAGAAAAATATTTATGCAGTACAGTTCCACCCGGAGGTTACCCATTCCGAATATGGCAAAACTATCCTTAAAAACTTCCTCTATGATGTATGCCATTGCACAGGTGAGTGGCAGATGGACAGCTTTATTGAGGATACTGTCAAGAGCCTAAGAGAAATTATTGGTGACAAAAAGGTTGTTTTAGGTCTTTCAGGCGGAGTTGACAGCTCCGTTGCAGCTGCACTTCTCAGCAAAGCAGTAGGTAATCAGCTCACCTGCGTATTTGTTGACCAAGGTTTAATGCGTAAAAACGAGGGTGACTTTGTTGAAGAAACCTTTACAAAGCTGTTTGATATGAAATTTGTCCGTGTAAACTGCGGAGAAGAGTTCATCTCAAAGCTAAAGGGCATTGTTGACCCTGAACAAAAGCGTAAAATAATCGGAAGTGAATTTTACAAGGTATTTTGGGCTAAGATTAAAGAAGAGGCCGAGGGCGGATTCTTTGCACAGGGTACAATTTACCCCGACTGTATAGAAAGTGGAAAGGGCAATGCCGATACCATTAAAACACATCACAACAAGGTTAAAATGCCTGACGATATTAAGTTTGACGGTGTCATAGAGCCACTTAACGAGTTATTTAAGGATGAAGTTCGTGTTGTTGGAGAAAAGTTAGGTATTCCAAAGGAGCTTGTCTGGAGACAGCCTTTCCCGGGACCAGGACTTGGAGTTAGAATTATTGGCGAAATCACAGAAGAAAAGATTAAGGTTTTGCAGGAAGCAGACTATGTATTCCGTGACGAAATCAAGAAGAGTGGAATTTCCAATGAATTAAGCCAGTTCTTCTGTGTTCTTCCAAATGTAAGAACAGTAGGTGTTATGGGTGACCACAGAACCTACGACCACCTTATAGCCATAAGAGCCGTTACAACAGACGACTTTATGACTGCCGACTTTGCAAGAATACCATATGATGTCCTTGCAAGAGTATCCAACAGAATCGTAAACGAGGTTCAGCATGTCAACAGAGTAGTCTATGACATAACCTCAAAACCACCTGGAACAATCGAATGGGAGTAACGATATAAGGTGATTAAGCCAAATAATGGAATATATTATAGTTTAATCTATTATTATTCATAAAAATTACACCGACCTAAAAAGTACGAAAAATGACTTTTTGGGTCGGTATTTTTTAAGTTATTATGTAAAGAAAGTATCTGTACAAGTGAAATAATGTGTTAACAGAGTAATATTTGAAGCAAAAATTAACCCCTCATCTGAGCAATTGCCACAAGGTCAGCATTACTGAGTTTTCCGTTACCTGTTACATCTCCGGCTTTTTTGCAAATATTATTTAGGGGAGATGTACCAAGGAGATATTTCATCATAAGGCTAGTGTCTTTAGAGTTTACACTTCCATCACAGGTGACATCCCCTGTAACAATAATCTTTTTTCTGATTTTAGTTCCGTTATGTGTAAAAATTACATCCATATTTGTTGATACATAACCGCTGGTTTTAACACTTCCGTTGCTGAAAAAGCTGATTTCATATCCAGCAAAGTTCAAACTGTTTTTAAATGTACTTATTGTTGTTTTTGGTGGTACATTCGTAATGTACTTGTCACTAATGATGTAGGTATTACTTGTTATTTTTCTTTTGTCATTATTTGATGCTTTATTAGTGGAATCAGTTGATTTATCATTGTTTTGTATGGATTTTAGTTCACTTGTGCTTATTGTGTAAGCCCCACTATCCGTGACAAAACAGATTTTCTCACCACTTCCGAAAAGATAGTTGATGTTTTCATTTACCTTGTAATATTTTTGTGGATTATCTTTTCCAAAAGGAGTGTAGTAGATAGTCTTGCCTTCACCATATGCGTAACCTTTGTTAAGTATTGCGGTTTTATCATCTTTATACGGACAAAGATCGG
>JBJEPA010000106.1:0-8547 GCA_051880995.1 Ruminococcus sp. | reverse complement strand
ACACTCCGGAAGAACTTTTTGAAAAACAGCTCGACATTATATATGCAACATAAAACAGTACACAACATTCTGTTACAAGAAATTTGCTAACTATTGCAATTTGATATTGCAATTTGCGAAAATAAAAAATTGAATTTATACTATATTTATTTACCCACACAGTTTAGCTGTGTGGGTAATTATTTCTTTTGTAAAGGTAGATAAAATATTTATTTTGGTATATAATTATTGATAAAATAATAATTTATTAGGGCTCGATATGACTAAAACATTTTTTATTGACACTTCATTCCTAAATAATGTTTTGTAAATATCAGCGACACCCGTCATATTAGTGACGGGTTTTGTTGTTTTATAAAAAGTGACAATCCCCAGTTCTATTTTACTGTTAAGGATGCAACCATTGTACAAAAATATGTTAACGACTTGATTAGCTCATTTTCATGTGAAAGTAGTTTGTTTTGGGGATGATTACTTTGAGTCAGCCCTAAGATGCTTGTCTTAAAAGGGGAATAGTGATAAAATATAGCTGTTAGGAGGAATTTTTATGGCAGAAACATTAAAAACCATTTTTTCTCGCAGAAGTATAAGAAAATTCAAGTCGGATATGGTTCCTAAGGATATTATCGAAAAAATAGTTGAGGCAGGAACCTATGCTCCCACAGGAAGAGGTAAGCAGTCGCCCATAATTATCGCGGTGACAAACAAGGAGTTGCGTGATAGGCTTTCTAAAATGAATGCAAGGATAATGGGCAAAGGGGAAGACTTTGACCCATTCTATAATGCACCGGTATGTCTTATTGTTCTTGCTAACAAGGAAATGCCAACTTATTTGTATGACGGAAGTCTTGTTATGGCTAATCTTATGTTGGCATCCCATGATTTAGGTGTTGGAAGCTGTTGGATTCACCGTGCCAAAGAAGAATTTATGTCGGATGAGGGCAAAGAAATACTGAAATCTCTTGGTATTGAGGGGGATTATGAAGGAATTGGCCATTGTGTTCTTGGTTATCCTGAAGGTGAGATTTCATCGCCTGCTCCACGAAAAGCGGATTATGTGCATTTTGTGGATTAATTTACTTCATAATTTTCCATACTAAGGTGTAAAATGTTGTGTTGATAATCGTTTTGTGATAAAAGTTGTCACAAACAAGTTGATTTTTGAATAAATTTGTTAAAAACTGTGCCTTAACTTGGCAAAATATTATCAAATATTTTAGTTGTGTACAGTTGTATTTTTTGCTATAATGTTGTATATTGTAAGATATATAAGGGGGATTGTATGAAAATATTAGATTTTCACTCACATATTCTCCCAAACATTGACGATGGCAGTGATAGTGTTGAAACTTCCCTTAATATGATAAGTACAATGCATAATCAGGGTGTAAATGCTGTTGTTGCCACACCTCATTTTTATGCCCACAGGGACAGGGTGGACTCTTTTATTCAAAGAAGAAAGAGTTCCTTTGAACTTCTTGAGAAATCTTTACCTGGTAATTGTCCCCACATTATTCTTGGTGCCGAGGTCGCTTATTTCAGAGGGATTTCTTCAGCCGAAGAGGTTAAAAAGCTTACAATAGAAAAAACAGGTATTTTGCTTTTGGAAATGCCTTTTCAAAAGTGGAATGACGAGATTATCGGCGAAGTAAAGCACTTGGTTAATTTCAGGAAGTTTACGGTGATGATTGCCCATTTGGACAGATATCTTGATATTAAGGATAATAAGCCTTTTGTTAAGAAACTTCTTTCTCTGCCTGTCATAATTCAGCTGAACGCATCTGCTCTTTTTGATCGCAAACGTATGAAAAAGTCAGTTAGGTTGGCTGAAAAACAGGATAGAGTTGTCCTTGGCAGTGACGCTCACAATATGAATAGCAGACCACCATTGTTGGGAGATGCTAGGACTGTTTTATCGGAGCATTGCAAACCCTGTATTCTTGACAAAATTGATAAATTGGGCGAAAATTTATTAGGAGGAAACAAAATTGTCTAAAAAGCTTTCATATATAATAAGCGCAGGATTCTTTGCTGTGCTTTGTGTACTTTTAGTTCTTGAAAAATATTTCCCTGAGCTTGGCTCCGGATTGTTAGGATAGTTGTGTATGAATACGAAGAAGTATGACGAATCCCACAAAAAGGATTTTCACAAAAAGCTTGCTGTCTGTGGTGTCATATTTTTAATAGTTGTTGCTTTTGGTGTGGGAATGTTTTGTTTTCTCAGTCCCGATACCGATAGCGAAACAACCTCCACAGAGGACACAATAGACAAGCGTGATATTGTAGAAATAGGCGGAGTGAAATGTGTGCCTAAGGAAAGTGTGGAAACATACCTTTTTCTTGGTATTGACCAAAAGGGTGAACTTACCAAGGTAAAAAAGTACAACGGCACAGGTCAATGTGATGTGATTGAGCTCCTTGTTCTTAACAATGTTGACAGAACATATACAACCCTTACTATTAACCGAGATACAATGGTTGATATGACATTATACAACGAAAAGGGTGAGTCTATGGGCGAGATGAATGCCCAGATTGCCCTAGCCCATGCAAACGGTGATGTTGCTGAATTTGGCAACAAGATTGCTGTTGAAACAGTTTCAAATTTGCTTTACAATCAGCCTATTGACGGTTGTGTGTCTTTAAATATGGATTCTATCCCTGTGATAAATAATCTTGCAGGGGGAGTAACCGTCACTATTGAAGATGATTTTTCGGCATCTGATAAGAGTCTTAAAATGGGTGAAACCATCAAGCTTTCTGATGAGCAGGCATATCACTATATCCACGACAGAAAAAATGTTGCCGACGGAACAAATGAAAACCGTATGAAAAGGCAGTCAGTGTATCTGTCTAACCTCAAAGATATATATATGGCAAAATTCAAGGAAAGCAGTGGATTTATTAACGAGGCGTATGATGCTCTTGAAAAATATATGGGTACAGATTTAACTCCTCGTATGATGAGCAGAATTGCCGTTAACCTTACAAAATATGAGGAAAAGGAATCCCCGGTTCTTACAGGTAAGAACAAAACAGGAGAATTTGGATTTATAGAGTACAGGCTTGACCAGCAAAGCCTTGATAAAGCAGTGCGAGAGTTGTTTTATGACGAGGTAAAGTGACGGAAAAGGTCTGGATAGATATTTCCAAACACTATGGTGTTTGAAAAGGAGATAAAAATGAGTTTGAACAAAAATGATTATTCTGTCGAAACAGAGTTGGCAAATGCAGATAAGATGAATACTGCTTTGTCTGATTCTTTATTACAGGAGCAGGATAACGACGAATCAACAATTGATTTGATAGATTTATTCTATGCGCTGTTTCGCAAATTGCACCTTATTGTGCTTTGTACACTGGTGGGCGCAGTAATACTAAATGCTTATTCCTATTTCTTTATTAAGCCTACATACCAGTCAACTGCAAAGATGTATGTTGTATCTGCATCCAGCGATTCAGTAGTGGATTTGTCCGACATCAGTATTGGTTCTTCACTTGCATTAGACTATGAAGAACTTATCCTCAGCTATCCTGTGCTTAGCAAGGTAGTTAATAACCTTGACCTTGATATGAGCGTCAGAGAGCTGAAGTCCTGCATTACCATTGAAAATCCCGATGATACAAGAATTTTGAATATTACTGCAACAACTACAAATCCAAATGATTCTATGAAGATAGCCAACGAGGTAATGGATGTTTCTATCAAATATTTGCCTGACACCATGAGCACCAACGCTCCCAATGTGGCTGAAAGAGCAAGAGTTCAGAAAACAAAGGTTGCACCAAACTATGGAAAGTACACACTGATAGGAGCACTTTTAGGATTTGTCCTTTGCTGTGGCGTTATCATTGCAAGACACCTTATGGACGATACAATTCATTCATCTGAAGATATGGAGAAATACTTTGGAATTACACCTTTGACTGTTGTTCCCGAAAATCAGCTTTTGTTTGATGGTATTGAACCCGAGAAGGAAACTTTACTTAAAAGGAGGAAGGCGTAATTTATGAAGAAAATTCAGCTTGACATTCCCGCTTTACCATATGAGGTAGAAGAGGCAATGAATCGCCTCCGTGTAAATGTAAAATTTTGCGGTAAAAATACAAAGAAAATTTTAATCACAAGTAGTGTTCCCAACGAGGGAAAAAGCGTTATCTCTGTTCAGCTTTGGAAAATGATGGCGGAGGCTGGCTTTAAGACAGTTTTGCTTGATGTGGATTTGAGGAAATCCTTACTTAAGGACAGACATAAATATAGTGCCGACGGGGAGATAAAAGGTCTTAATTATTATCTTTCCGGCCTTACTGAATATGAGGATGTAGTTTATGAAACTAATGTCAAAAATGGATATATCATTCCAAGTATCAATCCCTTAGAAAATCCATTGTCTTTGTTTGAAGACACCCGTTTTTCGGAGCTTCTTGATAAACTTTCAGAAGATTACCGTTATGTTTTATTAGATTCGCCACCACTTTGTTCAGTTGCGGACGGTTCACTTGTTGCTTCTATGTGTGACGGTGCTTTGCTTGTAGTTCGTAGTGGAACTACATCAAAAGAACTGGTAAAGCAATCTATAAAACAGCTTGATTATGTTGGATGTAAACTGTTGGGTACAGTTTTGAACCGTGCCGAAACAGGCTCCGGTTCGTCATATAATAAATACTATGGCAAATACTATGGTACATCCCAAAATAATAAAACTACAAACTAACTGGTAATTACACAGTGTTAAATAACCTTTAACATCTGTGATAATTATAAATACGGATTTTGCTTTTCCGTGGTAGCTTATTCGTATTAAAATAATAGAGGAGGAATTACAAATGAGAATGAAAAGAATTTTTGCAGTAATGATGGCTGCAATCATGATGATGACTTGTGTTACTGTTGCTTCTGCGGCAAACAGCCCATCTAAGCCTACTGCAAGCTTTAAGACAGCTTCTGTTTCTATGCCAAGCTTTGTTTACAATGCTAAGACACAGAAAGTTAACGGCAAGGTAACTGTTAAGGTAAAGGCAAGCAATGGCAAATATCTTAAACTCACTGAGGGCGTTCACTACAAGCTCGTTTATAAAGCTGGTAAGTATGTAGGTAGCTACAAGGTTTCTATCGTAGGAATCGGTGCATATGCAGGCACATCTGTTACTAAGACTTACAAGATTGTTAAGGCTCCTAACAAGGTTACTGTAAAGAATTACAAGACAAGCTACAAGGCTTCTTCTCTTAAGAAAAAGGCTACAACTTTCACACTTAAGATCAAGGGCGTTGGTACAAGAACCTGCAAGGCTTCTGTTCCATCTAAGCTTAAGAAGTACATCAAAGTAGGTACTAAGGGTAAGGTTACTCTTAAGAAGGGTGCTAAGAAGGGTACTTACAAGATTGTTGTAAAGTGCGCCGGCACAAAGAACTACAAGTCTGGTCAAAAGACTATTACTATTAAAGTTAAATAATTTAAGTAGTTCAAATTAAAAATTAATTTGTTGTACAACAAAGAAAACAGACATTCCGACCACGGGGATGTCTGTTTTTGCGTTAAGTAAATTATGTGCTTTTCATTTTCTGCTCATTGTGGTACAATAATACTAATATATAAGGAAACACTGAATAAATCACTTTACACATCTTGTTTGCATATTTTCCGCCGGTCAGACCAAAAAATCCTCGCAATACGTCAGTATTCCTGCGGTTTTTCGAACTAACCGACAAAAAATCTGACAGCCCTTTCTGCGCAAATGATTTAATCAGTGTTTCCCTAACTTTGCGGTCTAATTTTCGCAAATATAAGTCTATTTTCTATCAGGAATTAGTATAAAAATATCAATTCAGGAGAATGTGTAAGCTATGTTTGATAAAATGCAGAAAAATTATCTTTCTACTTTAGGACTTGAGGTTGACCTTGATTCCCCCACAGAGGAAGAGGTACAAATAATTAAGAGTACTGTTCAAGAAAAACTAGACAAAGAGGGCTTTGACCAGAATTATAACCTTACCCCGGAGGGGGTAATGTGCCAGACTATTCTGGAATTTCTTGAATAAAAAAACAAGGGCAATAAAATACCGCTGTTGTTATACTGCAACAGCGGTGTTTTTTATATAAGCTTTCGTATTTTTTCCTTGAAATTTTCAATTTTGTCGGAGTAACGGTCAACAATATACTTGTTTGCCTCTTTTTCTTCCTTGTCATCAAGAGGAGTAAGCACAGCTTTGTCAGAACCGTACTTTCGTTCAAGTGCTTTGGAAAGAAGATAATCGCAAAGCTGTGGATTTTTTGGAAGAAGAGGTCCGTGGAGATAAGTGCCGATTACATTTTTGTATATAACACCCTCATAGCCACTTTTTCCGTTATTTCCTTTGCCAAAAACCACCTTGCCCAAAGGCTTGTTGTCATTTATATATGTTCTTCCACCATGGTTTTCAAAACCTACAATAGGCATATCAAACAAATCACTTTTGATGAATATATTGTTGATGAGCCTGCCTTTTTCTTGAACTGTGTACATATCCACAATGTCAAGTCCGTCAATTTTTCCCTCATCGGTTTCGTAATATTTCCCTAAAAGCTGATATCCACCGCATATGGCTATTACAACACCCATGGATTCCACATATGACTTAAATTCGTCCTTGATTTCCTTTAATCTGTTGCAAACAAGCATCTGCTCTCTGTCCGAGCCTCCACCCAGGAGAACAATGTCAAGGGAAGAAAAATCAATCTCGTCTTCAATACTAAAAGTTTTTACTTCTGCGTTAATCCCACGCCATTTAAGACGCTGAACAAGGCACTGAATATTTCCTCTGTCGCCGTATAGGTTAAGCAAATCGGGAAAAAGATGACCAATAGTAAGCTTCATTGTTATTCACCCTCCATTCTTTTGAGAATGTTTCGTGTGCTGTAAAGTCCTGTGTAGTTAACAAGAACATACAGATTGCCAACACCGTCGGCAATTTTACTTCTTATGGCTGTCTCAATATTGCCCTCAAGGTGTGACGGAATGTCAACATACTTTAGTCTTAATCTCATATCCTGACATCTGATTCCGCTGACGGTAATTGACTTTATGCTTTTGTCCTTAAATCGGTCAAAATCCACATCCCAAAGCCATGAAACATCATTGCCGTCCTGGTCACGGTCGTTAATAAGAATAATTACATCCTTGTCCTTTGGGTCGGCCATAACAGCGTTAATGTTCTGGTTAAAGCCGGCAGGATTTTTTGCAAGATTCAGTTCAATATCAGTTCCCTTAATTTTAAAGTGTTCAATTCTTCCGTTTTCCGGGTTGAAGTGGTCAAGCATTGACTGAAAACCTTTCATATCAACACCGGAGTGACTTGCCACAGCGTAAACAGCAAGAATGTTGTAAATGTTGTAAAAGCCTTTGTAATTAGCTTTTATGTGGTTGTTATCAACTGTAAATTCAAGGTGGTCACCGTGGTGAATATCTGTTGCAGGGTAGTCAATCTTTGGCCTTTTAAAACCACATTCAGGGCAAGTATAGTCCCCAAGCTGGCTGTAGTGGTAGTAGTTGTAGTGCATTTTTGCACCGCACATAGCGCAGAATCTGCCCTCTCTGATTTCGGCATTTTCATCTGCATCAAATACCTTTTCGCTAATGCCATAGGTGATAAAGTTGTTTCCGCTTTTTATAGCCAAAGAGTGTGAAAGAGGGTCATCACCGTTAATAACTAAGGTCATATTTGGTGCCATTTTAATAGCATCATCAAGTATTCTCAATGTTATGTCAATTTCTCCGTAACGGTCAAGCTGGTCACGAAATATGTTGGTAAGCACCATATAGTCAGGCTTTAAGGTTGGAAGAACACGCTTTGTGGAAACCTCGTCAATCTCAATGCAGGCATAGTCAGCATTAAGGGTGCAGTCGTCATCTGTTGCCAGAACAAATGCAGAAACTACTCCGTTAAGCATATTGGAGCCTGTTCTGTTGCATATCACCTTTTTACCCTGTGCTTGGAGTGTGGTACAAAGCATATTGTTTGTGGTGGTCTTTCCGTTAGTACCGCACACAATATAAACCTTTTCTTTAATTTGGTCGGATAAAATTTTAAGTATATTTGGCTCAATTTTTCTTGCAATTAGACCTGCCCATGTTACCCCCTGCCTACCCATTTTAAGGCACAGCTTGGCAACAAATTTGGAGAACTTTATTGCGATTTTTCCTCTTAGCGTCATATAAACCTCACACATTATATTGGATATTATTCATAGGCTAATTATACAGTAACTCACTACAAAAAACAAGTTATGAAGTTATGATTCTATGGTGTAAACAAGGTTTTCCCATTTTAGATGAGTGCCCTCATCTATATTTGGTGGCAAAAGTGCCATTGCAACCTGCATAAGCTCTTTTTCTTCAATGTCTGTCCTCTTTAAAAAAGCATAGTCACCGCTGATTTGTTCAACAACATAATAATATGGTCCCATAGTTAACCTCCGTTATTATAAATTTAATGTATTATAGTATCCCTGGTTTAATAATAAATTCTTCTATTGCTAAAATTATCACGATATGTAGGGGATAATATAT
>JBJEPA010000105.1:0-1915 GCA_051880995.1 Ruminococcus sp. | reverse complement strand
CGTCAATTCAGCATAAGCTGTTGGAGCTTGCCGACAGACTTTCAAAAACGAAAGGTAAAAAGGTTTACGGTTATCTTAAACCCGATGTAAAAGCAATCGTTGATTCTATTGTTGAGGAGCTTGCAAGTGATGACAGGATCAAAAAACTGTATGACCTTTGGTATAAGCAAAAGGAAAATACAATCCGCACTTACACGGATGAAATACCGGAAAGAATTTCACTTGCCCAAAACAAGGAATTCAAGTCAATCAAGAATGCTGTAATTAAGGAAGCTATGAAATTAACTCTCACCGAAGATGAAGTTGAAAAAATTGAGAATGCAGATGAAGAATCTGTTTCAAATCCCTTTGAATATGAAGAAAACACCTCTGCCGAATCAGTCATTGATTCAGACAGAGGTGTTCTGTATCCTCGTTATTTAATTAAAACCAACCGAAACAGCGTTGCAGTTTCTTCTCTTTATCTCCTGCGTTATCTCTGTAACATAATTCAAAATCAATTAAGATTTGAAGAAAAACAAAAAGCGCAAAGGACGGATAAAAAGCTTCAGCAGAAGATTCAGGATAAGAAACAAGCTCAGGGGTTGAAAATGTAATCAGAAATTAAATAAAGATTGATAAAAAGTTATATATTATAATGGTTTTCAGACCAATTAATTTCATCTAAGTCTTTTAGCAGTTTATTCCAAATACAATCATTGTTCCAAACTATTTCATTATTTTCTAGTTTACCAAGTTCATAATTCCATTGAGGGTGATGTTTTTTATCGTAAAAGCGCCATTCAATCCCATTTGTATATATTACTTTATTAAAAGAAGTAATATGCCCGTTAAGTTGTTCTTCATAATTATCTAAATTTTCCGTTGGCATTTTGGCTTCAATACATCCTAAAATATCTGCATCTTTACTAAATTCTCTTTTGAGAACAACAAAATCCGGAAAACCACTTTTGCCTTTTAATCTATTTGAATTATTAGGAGATTTAGATGTTCTTCTGTTTGAAACATCCCTTAAAGAAATAGATGACCCATGTTTACCTTCTCTAACGATACAAGCTATAATGGAATACAATTCAATCTCTACACACGCATTTTGAATTAATGCTAATTCTATTTCTTCTTTATAATGCTTAAAATCTTTTGATATTGACATATTTTTATACCCTTTCATTATTAAATGAATATCATAAATTTCAATTCATCAATTAGCTATTTAATGATTATCATAGCATACACAAATAAAATTGTCTATCAAAAAATTAGCCTGCCACCAAGGAACAACTGTGCCTAAATGCTGACAGGTGCCACCTGTCACAGTGATAAGAGAAGAACTACCCACTATAAGATATTACAGCAGAAAGAAAAAATATATTATACTCAAGGAAGTGATTAAAATATCAACCTACATTCATTTTACAAAAGAACAGCGAGAACAGGCAAGGCGAACAGACCTTGCTAATTTTTTAATCAGTCAAGGCGAGAAAGTCAGGAAATCAGGTTCAGAATACGAATGGCTTGACGGCTCGCAAAAGGTAACAATCAGAGGTCACCTCTGGTATCATCAGTACGAACAGAAAGGCGGTGATGCGGTTGAATTTGTCCGCAGATTTTATAACAAGGACTATGCCGAATCGGTGGAAATACTTTTGAATAACTGTGGCGGTCAAATCATAACCTCACCGCCCATAGAAAAAAGACACAAACCCTTTGAACTGCCGCCGAGGAATGACAGAATGAGCAGAGTTTTTTCTTATCTGCTGTTGACTCGTGGCATTGACAAGGATGTGCTTTTTGAGTTTGTGCGGAAGAAAATGATATATGAATCTGCCGATTATCATAATGCGGTATTTGTAGGTTACGATTCAAGCGGTAAACCTCGCCACGCACACAAGAGAGGAACGGTGACAAGCAATCC
>JBJEPA010000104.1:0-8571 GCA_051880995.1 Ruminococcus sp. | reverse complement strand
CTGGGCATAAAGGCTGTTACACCAAAGGAATGTTGTGTTGACCTTGGTGATGTTGAGGAAACAGGTACAACCTTTGCAGAAAACGCTGAAATTAAGGCTATGTCAGCATATAAAAAAACATCAATGCCAACAGTTGCAGATGATTCAGGTCTTATGGTGGATGCCCTTGACGGTCGTCCCGGTGTGTATTCTGCAAGATATGCAGGGGAGAATGCAACCGACAAGGATAGATACACAAAACTTCTCCTTGAGATGAAAGATGTTCCGGAAGATAAGCGAATAGCCCACTTTGTTTCAAGTATATGCTGTATTCTTGATGACAAAACTATAATAAAGGTTGAGGGTACTGTTGACGGAAAAATCGGCTATGAACCAAAGGGCGAGGACGGTTTCGGATACGACCCTGTGTTTATTACCAATAGCGGAAAAACCTTTGCACAGCTTTCTTCTGCAGAAAAGGACGCAATAAGTCACAGGGGAAACGCATTAAGAAAACTTAAGAAAGAAATTGAGAAATATATTTAGGAGAACTTATGTTAAACGGAAAACAAAGAGCTTATTTAAGAAGTATTGCAAATACAATTGATACAATCCTTATTATAGGCAAGGGCGGTATCACTGATCAGGTGGTAAAGCAGGCGGATGATGCCCTTACCGCAAGAGAAATTATCAAGGGAAAGGTGCTTGAAAACAGCGAGCTAAGCTCCCGACAGGTGGCTGATATGCTTTCAGAGGTAACTTCCTCTGATGTTGTTCAGGTAATAGGTTCAAAGTTTGTGCTTTACAGACCTAATCCTGACGAGCCACAAATCAAACTGCCTAAAGCTAATAAGAGATAAATGGATATTGCATTGTTTGGTGGTGCCTTTAACCCAATTCATAGGGCACATATATTACTTGCCCAGAGGGCAATGGATGAGTTTGATATTGACAAAACAATCCTTATGCCTACATTTATCAGTCCCCACAAGGATACTACCGCAAGGGTTTCCTACAACCACAGAATGGCTATGTGCAACCTTGCGTCAAAGAATGACCAAAGATTTATTGTGTCTGACTTAGAAAGTCACATTGAGGGCAAAAGCTACTCCTACAAAACCTTGTCAATACTAAAAGAGGAGTATAAGGAAGATAATCTATTTATGATTATTGGGGCAGATATGTATATGTCATTGCTTAGTTGGAAAAATCCACAGGAGATTTTCAGTCTTGCCTCAATTATTACCTGCCCCAGGGATAATGATGATTATAATTCTCTAATAGAATATTCAAAAGTTTTGAAGAAAGAGGGTTGTACTTCATATATCCTGAAGAACCCTATTATGCAACTTTCTTCAACTTATATAAGGGAAAATATCTCTCAGGCAAATAAACAGGATTTTCTTGATAAATCCGTTTATGAATATATTCGGAAAAATAAATTATATGGGGTGAAGTGATGGATTTTAATTATCTTAAAGGTCTTATTAAGCCCAGAATGGGTGAACACCGCTATATTCATTCTGTGAATGTTTCAAAAAAGGCGGTTGAGCTTGCCAAAATTTACGGCTGTGATGAAGAGAAAGCCATGATTGCAGGAATGCTTCACGACATTACAAAAGAAACCCCTGTGGAGGAACAGTTGAAAATTATCACAGAGGGTGGTATAATTTTGGATGATGTTGAAAAAAGCAGTACCAAGCTGTGGCATCCCATATCAGGCTCTGTATATATCCGTGACATAGTGGGTATAACAGACAGTGACATTATTAACTCCGTAAGATACCACACCACAGGCAGAGCAGGAATGTCGCTACTTGAAAAGATAATTTTTGTTGCTGACTTTACAGGTGACGAAAGAAATTACGACGGTGTGGATATTATGAGGGAAAAGTCCCTGAGAAGTCTTGAAGAGGCTATGCTGTATGGCTTGCAGTTTACAATTAATGATTTGTCAAAGAGGATGATGACTATTCATCCAAACGCTTTGGCATGCTATAATGAATTATTACTAAAGGATGAAACGAATGGAAACTAAAGAACAGGCAAGGTTAATTGCCAAGGTATTAAACGATAAAAAGGGTATTGATGTTAAGGTAATCAAAATATCCGATGTGTCTGTGCTTGCAGACTATATGGTAATTGCGACAGGTACAAGCTCAACCCATGTAAAATCCCTTGCAGATGAAGTTGAATATCAGCTTGACGAGGCAGGCTTTTCTGTCAGCCATATTGAGGGTCACAGGGGCAATGGTTGGATTTTGCTTGACTATATTGACATTATTGTTCATATATTTGATGATGATTCCCGTGAGTACTACGACCTTGAAAGACTATGGCAGGACGGTACAGTAATGGAATTTGAGGATATAGATTAACGGAGGGACAGACAGTGAAATATAATCATAGAGAAATTGAGCCAAAGTGGCAAAAAATATGGGAAGAAAAAGGTTGCTTTCATGCGGAAGAAAACAGCGATAAGGAAAAATTCTTTGCCCTTATCGAATTCCCTTATCCATCAGGACAGGGACTTCATGTTGGTCACCCAAGACCATACACAGCACTTGATGTAGTTTCAAGAAAAAGAAGACTTCAGGGTTACAATGTTCTTTATCCAATAGGTTGGGATGCCTTTGGTCTTCCAACAGAAAACTATGCAATCAAAAACCACATTCACCCCGAAGAGGTTACAAAAAAGAATGTTGCCCGCTTCAAAAAGCAGATTCAGTCCCTTGGTATTTCCTTTGACTGGAGCCGTGAGATTAACACCACCGACCCTGATTATTACAAATGGACTCAGTGGATTTTCCTGCAATTATTTAAAAAAGGTCTTGCATACAAAAAGGAAATGGCTGTTAACTGGTGTACGTCCTGTAAATGTGTTCTTGCCAATGAAGAGGTTGTCAACGGCGTTTGTGAACGCTGTGGCAGTGAAGTGGTAAGAAAGGTTAAGTCACAATGGATGCTTAAAATCACCGAATATGCCGACAGACTTATAGATGACCTTGATTTGGTTGACTATCCCGACAGGGTAAAGGCACAGCAGAAAAACTGGATTGGTAAATCCACAGGTGCCGAGGTTGATTTTAAAACTACCGAGGGTGACATCCTCACAGTATATACAACAAGATGCGACACACTCTTTGGCGCTACATATATGGTAATTTCACCTGAACATCCTTGCATCGAAAAGTGGAGCGACAAGATTGCTAATATTGACCAGGTAAAGGCTTATCAGGCAGAGGCATCTAAAAAGTCCGACTTTGAAAGAACAGAGCTTGTAAAGGAAAAAACAGGTGTTCTTATTGACGGCGTTAAGGCTGTAAACCCTGTTAACGGCAAAGAAATTCCTATCTTTGTTTCTGACTATGTTCTTGTTTCCTACGGAACAGGTGCAATTATGGCTGTTCCTGCTCACGACACACGAGATTGGGAGTTTGCTAAGAAGTTTAATCTCCCTATCATTGAGGTTGTTAAGGGCGGAAAGGATGTTCAGGAGGAGGCATTTACCGACTGTGCAACAGGGGTTATGGTAAATTCCGACTTCTTAACAGGTCTTTCTGTAGAAGAGGCTAAGAAAAAGATGATTTCCTGGCTTGAAGAAAATGGTGTGGGAAGAGCCAAGGTTAACTACAAGCTTAGGGACTGGGTATTCTCCCGTCAAAGATATTGGGGTGAGCCTATTCCTATTGTTCATTGTGACAAGTGTGGTTATGTTCCGATTCCTGAAAGTGAACTTCCACTTAAATTACCAATGGTTGATTCCTATGAGCCAACAGATACAGGGGAGTCACCACTTTCAAAAATGACAGATTGGGTAGAAACCACCTGTCCTCACTGCGGTGGCAAGGCTTACAGAGAAACCGACACTATGCCACAGTGGGCTGGTTCTTCCTGGTACTTCCTTAGATATATGGACCCACATAATAATGAGGCACTTGCAAGTAAAGAGGCACTTGAGTATTGGTCACCTGTTGACTGGTACAACGGTGGTATGGAGCATACAACACTCCACCTTCTTTACAGTCGTTTCTGGCATAAATTCCTCTACGACATCGGTGTTGTTCCAACTCCCGAGCCATACGCAAAGCGTACAAGCCACGGTATGATTCTGGGTGAAAACGGGGAAAAGATGAGCAAATCCCGTGGTAATGTTGTAAATCCTGATGAAATTGTTGAACAGTACGGTGCAGATACAATGCGTATGTACGAAATGTTCATCGGCGACTTTGAAAAGGCAGCTCCTTGGAGTGCATCAAGCATTAAGGGTTGCAGAAGATTCCTTGAAAGATACTATAATCTCCAGGAAAAGCTCATTGACGGTGACGCAATCAGACCTGAGCTTGAATGTGCCTTCCACAAAACCATTAAAAAGGTTGGGGATGATATAGAAAACATCAAGTTCAACACTGCTATTGCCGCCCTTATGGCACTTATGAACGATATTAGTTCAGTTGGCAACATCAACAAAAAGGAATATGCAATCTTCACTATCCTTTTAAACCCATTTGCACCTCATATTACAGAAGAAGTATGGGAAAGCTGTTCACTTGGCAAGGGCATTGTGGCAGAACAAAGCTGGCCCGAGTTTGATGAATCCAAGTGCAAAGAGGAGCAGATTGAAATTGTTGTTCAGGTTAACGGAAAAATCAAGGCAAAGCTAATGATTCCTGCTGATGCCGAGCAAAGTGAGGCAATTTCACTTGCAAAAGCAGACGAAAATGTCAAAAAAGCTGTTGAGGGTATGAACATCATCAAGGAAATTTATGTAAAGGGCAGACTTGTCAACATCGTTGTTAAGCCTTAATAGAACATTTTTCTACTAAAATTTATATTTTCCTTGACAAAGATTGCTATTGATTGTATAATCATTATTGCGATTAAGCAAATATTACCCATGCCATGTGGCAGATGGGAGGGAAATATAAATGGCAGAAGTAAGATTAAAAGAAAATGAATCTCTTGAAAGCGCTCTGAGAAGATTTAAAAAGCAGTGTGCAAGAGCCGGCGTTATCGCTGAGGTTCGCAAGAGAGAAGCTTATGAGAAACCTTCAGTTAAGCGTAAGAAAAAATCTGAAGCAGCTCGTAAGAGAAAGTATAAGTAATATATGCTTAAAGGCGGACAGTTTAATATACTGTCCGCATTTTATTTAAGGAAACACTGATTAAATCATTTGCACATATTGTGCCGCAGATTTTTCGTCAGTTTGTTCAAAAAACCGCAGAAATGCTGACGCATTGTGAGGATTTTTTGGGCAAAATGGCGGAAAATATGCAAACAAGATGTGTAAATAAATTTTAATTGTGATTTATTCAGTGTTTCCTTAAGAAAGGTTTTTGATATGAAAAAGATTTTAGTAATTCTCGGCCCAAATCTTAATATGGTTGGAATCAGAGAAAAATCAATATATGGAGCAGAAAATGCCGATACTATTAACCAGGATATTTTAGCCTTTGCAAAGGATGTCGGTTTTGACTGCGATATTTATCAGTCAAATCACGAGGGCGACCTTATTGACAAAATTCATTCTACACTTGGAAATTATGACGGTGTTGTCCTCAATGCAGGTGCTTTGACCCATTACAGTTACGCTCTTAGGGACGCAATTGCGTCTGTTGAGGCTGTGCCTTTTGTTGAAGTTCATATGTCAAATGTGCACAAGAGAGAGGAATTTCGTCATAAGTCTGTAATTTCTGAGGTTTGCGTAGGTGTTATCTGCGGATTCGGCAAGGACAGCTACAGACTGGGAATACAGGCTCTAAAGGGTATGATTTAATGGACTGTTACAAAAACAGAATAGAAAAACTGAAAGAAAAAGCAAGTGACTCTGCCTTTCTTGTTACTGATGACAAAAATATCTACTATTTTACAGGTCTTTGGGACAGCAACGGTTATCTTCTTGTAACGCAAAATGAGGCATATCTCTTTGTTGACTTCAGATACGGTGAAGTGGCGGAAAGTACAGTTAATTCTGCCAAGGTCATAGTTTTTTCAAGGCTGTATGACGAGATAAACAGCGTTCTTTCCTGTGAAAAGGTAAACAGTTGCCTTGTAGAAACAGACAAGGTGACTATGGCACAGTATGCTGTCTTTAAGGATAAACTTTGTTGTCCGGTAAGTGATGATAATACCCTTGATGAAATTATTAGGGAAATGAGAATTATCAAGGACAATTACGAAATTACCCTTTTGCAAAAGGCACAGGATATTGCAGAGAAGGCATACAACAATGTTTTGCCGATGCTAAAGGAAGGTGTGTCCGAAAGGGAAGTGTCTGTTGAACTTGAGCATCAGATGAAACTTTTGGGTGCACAGGAAGTTTCCTTTGACCTTATCACCATAACAGGCAAAAAGACCTCCTTACCCCACGGTGTACCCTCAGATGACAAGATAAGTAAAGGTGATTTCTTTACCTTTGACATAGGTGCTACCTTTATGGGGTATCACAGCGATATGACCCGTACCGTTGCAGTAGGCAGTGCAACTGACGAGATGAAAAAAGTTTATGACATTGTTCTAACCGCCCACAAAAAGGCATTAAGTGCTGTAAAGCCCGGTGTACTTTGCAGTGACATTGACAAAATTGCAAGGATCTACATCAATCAAAACGGTTTTGAGGGAGGCTTTGGTCACGCAACCGGTCACGGTGTAGGACTTGATATTCACGAATATCCAACGGTTAGCACAAGGTGTGATACTGTCCTTAAAGAAGGTATGGTTATAACAATAGAGCCTGGCATTTACCTTAAGGGCAGGTTTGGTGTGAGAATAGAGGACACAGTTGTTGTAACTAAGGACGGATGCAGAAGTTTTGCGTCTGTACCTAAAGAATTAATTATTCTTAAAAACTAAAGATTTAATTATTCTGTAAAAAGTGGTTGCTTTTTATAGGTTTTGAATGTATAATGTATTTGATATTTATGCGTTTTAACGCATTTAAAAAGAATATTTAGGAGGATTACCAATGATTTCAGCAGGTGATTTTAGAAACGGTATTACTTTTGAAATGGACGGACAGGTTGTTCAGGTTGTAGAATTCCAGCATGTTAAGCCTGGCAAGGGTGCCGCTTTCGTTAGAACAAAGTATAAGAATGTTATGACAGGTGCAGTGGTTGAAAAGTCTTTTAACCCTAATGATAAGTACCCAACAGCATTTATTGAAAGAAAAGATATGGAATACAGCTACGAGGACGGCGGTCTTTACTACTTTATGGACACAGAAACATGGGAGTCTATTCCAATCAGTGGTGACCAGTTAGGAGATTCCTTTAAGTTTGTTAAAGAAAATATGGTTTGTAAGATTCTTTCCTACAAGGGCAAGGTGTTCGGTATTGAGCCACCAAACTTTGTAGAACTAAAGGTTACAAAGACTGACCCCGGATTTAAGGGCGACACAGCTACAAACGCAACTAAGCCTGCAACTCTTGAAACAGGTGCAGAGATCAAGGTTCCATTGTTTATCGACGAGGGTGAAGTTATCCAGATTGATACAAGAACCGGCGAATATATGGGTAGAGCATAATGAGAATGACAGAAAAAATTGCCTATATCAAAGGACTTGCAGAGGGTCTTGAACTTGACAGCAGTAAAAACGAAGTAAAGGTTATTAACCAAATTCTTGAACTTCTTGACCAGATGGCTGCAGAGGTTGAGGAACTTCAGGATTGTTATGACGATGCAGTTGATGTTGTTGACGCTATCAATGATGATCTTTCCGATTTGGAAGACTATGTCTATGATATAGATGACGACGAAGACGATTCCTGTGATGACTGTTGCTCCTGTGGTGACTGTGACGATGATGAGGAAAATCCTTTTTATGAGATAACTTGTCCACAGTGTGACAATAAGTTTGTTTCTGACGAAGATTCTATTGTTACAGGTGAGGTAGAGTGTCCGGAGTGTGGCGCTGTTTTGGAATTTGATTTTTCTGATTTAGAGGAAGGTCACGACCACGGCGACGGATGTTGTTGCGGATGCGGTGTTGACGAGCACTACGGCGAGGACGACTTAATGTCATAATGAACAAATTTTAACCCCTGGGATATTATATCTCAGGGGTGTTTTTATGCTTAATAAAAGAATAAGAAAAAGACGAAAATTAAGAAAATTCTTAATTATCTTTTTTGCTTTTTTGGTACTTCTTACAGTATTATTTGAAGTTTACATAAAACCCTTACAAGATAAACTAATGGAAAATCGTGCAAAGGTACTTGTTGAGGCAAGAATTTCAAAAATCGCTGATGATGTGATTGAGTCAAAAGATTATGACTATGACAAATTGCTGATTAAAACAGAGAGCAAAAACAAAATTGTAACTTCATTAAGTGTAAATACACAGGCTGTTAACAAGCTCCAAAATGAGTTTTCAAATGTTTTTCAAAATAAAATGGATGACCTTATAACACAGAAATTTTCAGTTCCCATAGGTGACTTAACAGGTCTAACAATGCTTTCAAGCAAAGGACCAAGGATAAGCTTTACTTATGATATGACAGGCTCTGTTGATGTTCAGCTTAAAAGTGAATTTGATACTTCCGGAATTAATCAGACAATCCACAGGGTTACTATGGTTGTAGATGCAGAGGTCG
>JBJEPA010000103.1:0-8590 GCA_051880995.1 Ruminococcus sp. | reverse complement strand
AGAGCTTGCCCTTGGCTATGGAGGTTCGGTTGGCGCATTAAAAGCTATGGGAGCCATTGAAATAGGTCTTAACGAAGATGAGTTACAACCGCTTGTGTATGCTTGGAGGAATTCCAATCCTGCCATAACGACGCTGTGGTGGGATATTGATAATTGCGTAAAAGAAACTGTGAAGAAGAGAGTTACTACAGAAACTCACGGTATTCGTTTTGTGTATGAGAGTGGATTTTTATTTATAATTCTCCCGTCAGGCAGAAAACTTGCATATGTAAAGCCACGGATGGGAGTAAATCAGTTCGGCGGAGAATCTGTTACCTATGAGGGGATTGGCAGTACAAAGAAATGGGAAAGGCTCGAAAGCTACGGTCCTAAGTTTTGCGAGAACATCACACAGGCAATCGCAAGAGATATTCTTATGTACGCAATGCAAACTTTAGAGTGCTATAAAATAGTTGCTCATGTCCATGATGAGGTCATTATTGAATGTCAGAAAGATGTTTCCGTAAACAGAATTTGTGAGCAAATGAGTAAAACTCCTCCGTGGGCAAAAGGCTTGATTCTTCGTTCAGACGGATATGAATGTCAGTTTTATAAAAAAGATTAGTATAAAGCGTCCTTTTTCACCTCCTGCCAAGGCTATGTGGTAGGAGGTGCTTTTTTATGCAGATTACAAAATTAGAAGACGGTGCATCAGCTCCAAAGCCAAATACAAAGGTTTTTTCCAACAAGGAACTCCAGCAGGAATTTGACTTTATTCTTGCTGAAAAGATAGTCAAAAAAATGGCAGAAAAAGGTCTGATTACCGATGATGAATTACACAAAATATCAGAGAAAAACCGACATATTTTCTCTCCGTATTTAAGTGAGATTTATCCGTGATTGACTTGATTTATAGCGAAATCTACGGGAATATGTCCATACGAAAGCGAGGTGATATGATTGAAGAATGTAACAAGAATTGACAAAGTTGATTTATCAATCTTCAAGAAAACGAGAGTTGCTGCATACTGCAGAGTTTCAACAGACAGTGAAGAACAGGAACTCAGTTTAGAAACACAACGAAATCATTATGAAAGCTATATTAATTCCAAAATCGAATGGGAATATGCTGGTGTTTACTACGATGATGGCATAAGCGGTACAAAGACTGCAAAAAGAGAAGGTTTAAAGAAACTTATGGAAGATTGCGAAAAAGGTCTTATCGACCTTATTCTAACAAAGTCCATCAGCAGATTCAGCAGAAACACTACCGACTGCCTGGCTCTTGTAAGAAAACTTCTGAACTATGATGTTTACATCATTTTTGAAAAGGAAAACATTAACACAGGCTCAATGGAAAGCGAACTTATGCTTGCAGTGTTGGCAAGTATGGCAGAAAGCGAGTCACTATCTATTTCAGAGAATGAAAAGTGGAGTATTAAGAGGAAGTTTCAAAATGGTACATACATCATCGCCTATCCGCCTTATGGTTATGCCAATGTTGACGGAGAAATGGTTGTTGTTCCCGAACAGGCAGAAATAGTCAAAGAAATGTTTGATGATTGTCTTGACGGTATGAGTACACATTCTATTGCAACAAAGCTTAATCAAAAAGGTATTCCAAGTCGAAAGGGCGGTAAATGGACGGCAGGAACTGTTAACGGTATTCTTTCAAATGAAAAATATACGGGTGACGCACTTTTTCAAAAGACATTTACGGACGAAAGTTTCAAGAGAAAAAGAAACTACGGTGAGTGCGAACAGTATTATTGCGAAAATCATCACGAGCCTATCATAAGCCACGAAACCTTTGAAAAGGCACAGATTGCTATTAAACAGCGTGGCATTGAAAAAGGAAATCACCGCGAAGATACTTCTAAATATCAGAACAGATATGCAATGTCAGGCAAAATAAAGTGCGGAGAGTGCGGAAAATCATTCAAGCGGAGATTTCACTACTCCACCAAAGGAAAAAGTACAATAGCGTGGTGCTGTAGCGGTCATTTGGAAGATGTCAATTCTTGTTCTATGAAGTCTATCCGTGATGATGATTTTAAGAGAACATTTCTTACTATGATGAACAAACTCCAATTTGGCAATGACCTTGTTTTAAAACCACTGCTTATATCCTTGACTACTTGTAATTCAAAAAAGACAGATAACAGTGTAGCGGATATTGAAAAGGAAATGGCAAACAACGAGGAACAGAGAAAACAGATTAATGTACTTCTTGCAAAAGGTTATCTTGACAGAGCTGTCTTTCAGAATGCTCACAATAGGCTGATGACTGAATATGAACACCTTGTTTCTCAGAGAAATTTGATTCTGCGAATGGACGAATCAGGATATACGGTTGAACAAAAACTTAAAGAACTCGTTGATTTTTTTAACAAGTCAGAGCCGTTTACAGAGTATGATGATTCGCTTTTTGACAGATTTATAGAAAAAGCAAAAGTGCTGTCAAGGGAAGAAATCGAGTTTGAATTTAAGTTTGGATTAAAGCTAAAAGAGAGGATTGATTGATATGGCACACATACCATTCGGGTACAAAATAGTTGACGGCTGTGCCGTTATTGATGAAGTAGCCGCCAAACAGATAAAAGAAATCTATAAGCACTACTTTGAAGGTAAGTCACTGGTTGATGCTGCAAAAGCAGTAGGACTCAAGAAAAATCACGCAAGTGTAAAAAGACTTCTTTCTAATAAGAAATATCTTGGTACAGAATATTACCCACAGATTATTGACGAAGAAACCCTGACAAGGTTTTTGGAAGAACTGAACAGACGAGCCGATAAGCTTGGAAGATTGAATCGCACGCCAAAGGATAGAAATAAATCTGTTCCCGTTTCGTTCCGTTTTAAGATAGCAGAGCAGAGTTTTTCCGATCCCTTTATGCAGTCACAATACATTTACAGCCTTATAGAAAGCGAGGGATAACATATGGCAGCTGTAAAAAATGTAACCGTTATTCCGGCAAGAAAGCGTGTAGGTAACACAGTTACAACTGAAAGCAAACCAAAGCTAAAGGTTGCAGCATACTGCAGAGTCAGTACCGACAGCGAGGAACAGGCCACAAGTTACGATGCTCAGGTTGAGCATTACACGAAATTTATAAAAAAGAATTCTGAATGGGAGTTTGTCGGGATATATGCTGATGATGGTATCAGCGGAACAAACACCAAGAAAAGAGAAGAATTTAATAGAATGATTGATGATTGTATGGCAGGTAAAATTGATATGGTCATCACAAAGTCAATCAGCCGATTTGCAAGAAATACTTTGGATTGTTTGAAATTCATCAGACAACTTAAAGAAAAGAATATACCTGTATTCTTTGAAAAAGAGAATATCAACACAATGGATTCAAAGGGTGAAGTGCTGCTCACTATTATGGCAAGTTTAGCACAGCAGGAATCAGAGTCATTGAGCAAGAATGTCAAGATGGGATTGCAATTCAGATATCAAAACGGACAAGTCCAGATTAACCACAATTGGTTTTTAGGATATACCAAAGACGAAAACGGACATCTTATCATTGATGAAGAACAGGCTGTTATAGTAAGAAGAATTTTTCGTGAATACCTTCAAGGTGCAAGTCTTCAGAACATAGCAAGAGGACTTATGGCAGATGGTATTCCGACAGCGACAGGAAACAAGACTTGGCGAGGAGATGGCATAAGAAAGATACTTACAAACGAGAAGTATATGGGTGACGCCCTTCTTCAAAAGACTTATACGGTTGATGTTCTTACCAAAAAGCGAGTGGCAAACAACGGCATTGTTCCACAGTACTATGTAGAAAATAATCACGAGGCAATCATACCAAGGGAACTTTTTATGCAGGTTCAGGAAGAACTGCAACGAAGGGCTCATCTGAGAACGGAAGACGGAAAGACCAAGAGAGTTTACAGCAGTAAGTATGCTTTATCCAGTATTGTCTACTGTGGAAAATGCGGAGATTTGTTCAGAAGGGTTGCGTGGAAAGCAAGGGGTGCGTCATACAATAAATGGAGATGTGCAAGCAGAATTGAAAAAGGCCCTAAAAAATGCGATGCCGAGGCTATAAGCGAAAAGGAACTTCAAAATGCAGTGGTAAGAGCCATAAATAAGACTTTGGGCGGTAGAGAAGAATTTCTGCTACAATTACAGCATAACATTGAAGATGTTCTTAACGGTGACAACACAGCAACCTTGGAATACATCGACAGGAGAACGGCTGAACTTCAGGAAAGGCTTATAATGTGCGTAAGCAAAAATACAGAGTATGATACCATCGCAAATGAGATTGATGCCTTGAGAGAAAAGAAAGCAACAGTTCTTTCGAAGAATGCCGAGCAGGATATGTTAATAAAGCGAATAAATGAAATGCGATACTTTCTGCAAACGCAGACAAGCAGAATTACAGAATACGATGAGTTACTTGTCAGACGGCTTATTGAAAAAATTACGGTTTACGATGACAAGCTAATCTTTGAGTTCAAATCCGGTATGACCATTGACCTCAAGAGATAACTGAAGAAATAAAAAACATAAACACCTTGCAGAAATGCAGGGTGTTTTTCTCGTTCATAGAAAGTTTACAGAGTGAGAAAATTTACAGAGTGACAGTATGCAGAGATTGAATTTATCAACCAAATGGTTTATAATATACTTAGTTGAGGTGCGTTTGAAACATGGAGGATAATGATGAAAACATCCGATATTATTAGAGAATTATGTAATAAAAAGAATATAAGCCTTTCAGAACTTGCTAGAAGGATAGGTCAGACTCCACAGAACTTTGGTAAAAAACTGAAACGAGATACGGTTACTCTTGATGAGTTGAAACAGATTGCCGTTGTGATGGAAGTTACATTCGAGCAGTCATTTATCTTCCAAGATGGAGAATATATAAAAACGAGCAACTAATAAAATAAAAATATAAGTTAAAAGCCGGATAGTTGGATGAATGAAACTAAAAAATGCTCGAATTGTTGTGAAAGGTATTGTAAATCGGAAAGTCTATATCTCAACATCTGATAGGTTAATCGACTTATGACGCATAGTTGAGGATAAAAGATAATCCGTTTTTACGATTTAGATGGTAACTTGATTGAGGTTGGAATATCTATGTTATATGTCAACTTCTAGTTTCGTGTGAATTCATATTCAGCAATAGAAAAGTGCTTTGAAAAAATAGATTGAGTAAAAAGGAGGAACTGACCATGACCAATAATTCTAATGCAAGTCCAGAAGTTTTTGGGTTTGATTTTCAAGTCAATGCTACTATTTTTTTACTGTTAGATAATATAAAAGAAGTAAAAGCAGTTCGAATGGAAGGAGCCTCCGAGGATATTGAGTTGACCATGAATAATGGTAGTCAAATCATGGCTCAAGCTAAAGGAATAGTAAAAGGTAGCAGCGATTTTTCAAATGTAAGAAGGAATCTTAAGAAAGCCATTGAAACCCTTTCGTCCGCTGACAACAAATCGGTAGAACAACTGATTCTTATCACTAATTCCAAAAACCCACTAAAAGAGGATACTTCAAAGAGTTTTTTCTATGGTCCTCCGGTAGCAGTTGGTTATAACGATCTTTCCGAGGAGGCGAAAAAAGTAATTGATAATATTGTCGAGCGACTTGATGTCCCGTTTGATAAGAACAAGTTCCAAATTTATTATTTCATGTTTGAAACTGATAACCTAAGAACTAGGTATGCAGTAATAGAGGAAAAAGTCAAAGATTTCATTAACCAACTTAACTTGGGTCAGGTTTTAAGTGCAACAGAGTTACTGCAAGTTTGGCAAAACGATCTTTTCCATAACGGTTCTCAAACTGATACAACTATAAAACTAAGTAAGAAAGAAATTGTATGGCCAGTAATTGTACTGACTTTAGGAAAACAATTACCATCAGAGTACATTGAAGATTACGACCAAGGATTTATAAATGAGATTACAGCACAGTATTCATATCTAATTAACACTATTTCAGAACAATACAATACTATAACGAAAATCATATTTGATTACAATTCATCAAATTACAATCTTTCGATGAAGGAACGTGCACGAAAGTTTGTTGCAGATAAGTGGAAAGACTATATTTCCGTTTTTTCGTTCGAATCATTGAATGAAGAAGTCCAAGAAGCGGTTACGAAGGTGATTTTAGCAAAAGTTATACAACAAAGATACTTAATTGATAACATTAGCAGAGGGGTATCATTATGAAAATTAAATCCATATACATTTCTCAAGGCATGTTTTGTACGGAACGCTTTTTTAAATCCGGTTTTAATCTTATTTTCAGTGAAGAGAATAGCACTGGTAAAACAACACTTATGCGTTGTCTTCTATACGGACTTGGCTATGCTGTTCCAGGGACAAAGAAGTTTAGAATTGAATCGTGCAGCATGAAGGTTGTTCTCGAAAAGGATGACGGAACACTATTAACACTTAACAGAAACACATCTGATTCTATAGAAGTGATTGAGAAGGACATGCTACTTTCATATGCACTCCCAGTACAGAGTAAGGAATTGCATGAAAAAATCTTTGGAACTGACAATGAAGATATACTTAATAACCTTCTTGGTGCTATATATGTTGACCAGGAAAAAGGATGGACACTTCTAAACCGTGGTAAGGTTATCGCTGGGGTACATTTCAACATAGACGAACTAATCAGAGGATTGTCTGGAAGAAACTGTGCAGACATCATAATGCGCAAGAGAAAAGTTGAAGAAAACCTCAAGAAATATAAGCAAATTTTGAACATTGCCGAGTATAGAGAAGCCATTGCATCAGACAATGAATCTTTGACACAAGATAGTTATAATCGTGAACGACTCTTAAAATTGGATCAACTCAAAGTTGAGAGGGATTCGATAAAAAAAGAGATTAAACGTCTTGATGAAAATATAAAGAATAACAAAAAGGCCATCGAATTAATCGACGACATGAAGTTAGTAATTAGATTAAATAGTGGAGAAGAGGTATGTGTTACCAGAGATATGGTTGTTGGTGCTTCAGATAGCATAGATCTTCTTCAGGCAAAGAAAAAGTTGCTTATTCCAAGATTCGAAAGAGTTCTTAAGGAAATCGAATGTCTTGAGATTGAGATGAAGGAAGAAGAACAACAATTATCTCTTTTTCCAAAGGAATCATTAGCGGATATATTTGATAGGAAGATGACCGGTGTTGATATTAGTCCCGTTGATGTGAAAAGAGTAATCAGCGATTTGGAAAAAGAGAAAAAAGCACTGGAAGATCAGATTTCTCAATTAACCAATTATAGCAACGATGTAACTCAGTCAATGATTAAATCTGTTCAGAAATATATGGGGGAACTTGGAGATTCCGAAGCAGAAAAGATGACTTGGAAATATCTGTTCACTAGAAATCTTAAAGAATTAACCGGAGCAGTGCTGCACAAAACAGTTTTCTCATTTCGTCTAGCATATATCATCGAAATTGAAAAAGTACTTGGCATCAAATTGCCAATTCTAATGGATTCACCCAAAGGAAAAGAAGTGGATGACATCAACATTGGCAAAATGATGCAGATTCTCCAACGTGATTTCCCAGATAATCAGATTATCATTGCTTCTATCTATCATTATGTGCCAAACGAACATGTAATTACACTAAAAGGGCAATTGCTGGATCAAATAATTACTGTATAAGGAAGTATTATAATGGAAAGTAGCTATATTTACGATATTCGTACATCCGAATATGCTCTGCGTACCTTGGTAAATTTTACTGGAGTTGTTCCGCCAATATGGGAGAAATATATTCAGCTCCAGGGATGCTATCGGTATGACGAAGATCTTGTTGCAGATGTCATTGCAAAGCATGGAAAAATGCCTCCTAATTATGAAGAATGGTTATTTACATACTTCCATGTGACTACTAGTGCAAATAGGTGTAAATCCTTTGAAACGCATGGTATTTTGGACCTAAAGAATGCCTATTCGTGTCCAGATTCTGAATTGCGAGAATTTTTGGATAGGAAAGGTATTTTGATTGATATAGACAATTGCTGTTTAAAGTACAGAGATCATGAATACAGCATTGCCTACGGAAGTATGCCCTCAAGATTTGATTCAAAAGCCTATGCCTGTTGGTCCATAGGAAGAAAATTTTATTATGACTTTACTACCTGTGGCTTTCTGTCAGTTTGGGATGAAAGTGCTTATGGTGGAAATGTTCATTACCGCCCCGAAATTTTGGACGACATTGATAATCTTCTAAATTTGACCTTGTCACAAGAATGGCATTTATCGCATAAAGCTTATGAGGTCGTAGCAATAATACCAGGTACTGACATTGTATATGACGGAGATAATGACCAAAGTGAAAAAGATAAAATTATTAATTATTTAACCAAAGCATACGATACAGCCTTTGGTGCACCATCTGAAAAAGTGGTACTGTTAAAAAACAATGTGCAGGTACCGCCACAAAGAATCATTGAGATAACTCCATTGAGATGCTGGAATTCATCACTATAATCTTTCTCTCAAAGAGAAAGAAGCAAGATGATATGTTATAGTATATATACCAACAAGGGTGCCTACCGATATTGATTATTTCAAAAACTATGCTGTATAAATCGCAGACACGGAAT
>JBJEPA010000102.1:0-1941 GCA_051880995.1 Ruminococcus sp. | reverse complement strand
TTGACTAAATCAAGAACAATGTCGGGCACTGCTAATACTCTACAACTGCTTTTTGTCTTTGGTGTACTTGTATAAATGCCTGTGGTCTTGTTCCTGTAATTAGAAGTCCTCACAATAGATACAGTTGAATTATCAAAGTCAAAATCCTTATATTCAAGTCCAAGCACTTCACCACGCCTCAATCCTAAATAAGAAGTTATTGCAAAAAATGTTTTGTAATCTGTGGGTGCTTTTTCATTTATCTTTGCAAGAATTGATTTTAATTCTTCTAAAGAATATATGTCTTTTTCTTTTTGCTCGGTCTTAACCACAGAAATATTTTTGCAGGGATTGCTGATTATAATACCGCACTTAATAGCATACTTCATCACATCGGAAATAAAACAAATATAATGTTTTTGGGTTTTTGTAGATAGTCCTTGTCCTGTCCTTTGGTTTACTCCTTGCTTTGATAAATCAAGTATAAACTTTTGGATTTGCCTATAAGTAATTTTTTTAACCTCTGTTTTGCCGATAGCATTATATGTACGCTCTTTGCAAGATTTTAGCCGTTCAATAGAGCTTATTTTTTGGTCTTTGGTAGTAGTAACCAAATCAAGCCATTCATCGGCTAACTCTTTGAATGTGATATGATTGTTTGCAACTTTATTGGTATTATCATCTTGATTTTGCTTAACTTGTTCCTCAAATAAAACAGATAGTCTTTTCAACTCCTTATCAATTTTTCTTGATGTCATACCGCTGTCAAATTTGATTGTGTCGCTACGCTCAATTATTTGTTTACCATTAGAATCATAACCAAGTGAAACCTTTATGCGATATGATACCTCACCTTTTTTTGAAATTCTTTTTTCAATTGATGCCATATTTCGTAACCTCCTAAAAATTACGAAACACAGATAGCATTTTCATTATAGTTAATACCAGATAATTTTTCAATAAGTAAATCAAGATTTATCAATTTTTTGTTGCCTATCTGGACTGTCGGAATCTCCTTTTTAGCAACCATTCTTCTTAATGCTCTTTCTGTAAAATCTGTATTAGGGTCTATTTTTTTAATTTCTGCAACTGCATTTGATACAGTTCTCATTCGTGGGATAGTATTTGTTTTTTTCATTATTTGTTAATTACCTTTCTTTATATATTGATATAAAGGCACCCACATCAAAAGGATGCGAGTGCCTTTGTTTTAGTTATGTTTTTTTATATTCTGCTAATTTTGATTTAACATTCTTTTATAAGTTATTCAGCTTTTTCTATAGGTTGATTTTCAACTTCTTTTAATTGATTTTGATATGAAATTTTATCAGCCTCTAACTGCTGAACGCTTGCATTTTTAATATTTGTTAATAACTTTTCGACAACGCCCTCGATAACAAAAAACGGTAAATGAGATTCGTTAATCACATTTACCAGTTCATTTCTAAAATCTTCGACTATAAGGGTAATCGGCTTTTCAATAACCCTTTCAAATTCATTTGGATTACTTTCCGATGCCTTAAATTTCATTGTTTGTTGTATTTGCTTCTCCATTACTTACTTCCTCGCTTTCTTGTAAATTCTGTTCTTCGGTTGAAATACTAATTGCAGTACATTCTTCAACCGAATTTTCAGATTTTACTATTTCTATATCTCGTTACTTAAAAACTAACTGCATAAAATCACCTTTTATCAATTCCAATAACCATATATCAAGCCATTTTTAACTCTTAATTTTGAACTCGTATAATTTATGCTTACATTAACATTTACTGAAAAACCTGTTATTGCGTTATCAGAATTTCGAGTTACATTACTAACACTCGTACTTACTGATGGATTTCCAATTCCTGTGACTATCGGAATGCTACCATCAAAACCATTTATCAATTTTGATACGCCATCACTATCAGTTGCAGTAACACAAGTATTTCCTATTTCAACATTTCCTATTTTGTAATT
>JBJEPA010000101.1:0-1955 GCA_051880995.1 Ruminococcus sp. | reverse complement strand
TTCAGGAATAGTTAAGGCGTATTTATAGCAAATAGATAATCTTTCTTTATTGCTTTTTTTACATTTTTCATCATTGTTGTAGCTACTCAAAACTCTGCTCCTTTCATTTTTTTGTTTTTATTCACAGTAAATCGGACAATTTGTCCGATTTACTGTTTTAATATTTTAACGACTCATACGATATGCTACAACATTATTATTGTATTAAAATTATTAAAATTTGTCAATGTATCACTTTTATAGAAAAAGGGAAAAGCCCTGTTCTCGTATGAGAACAGGGCTTCGTTTAAGTAGAGAAAATTTAGAGTAACAGAAAGGTTTTTATAACTAAGGTTTCAAATAAGTTATTCACTTAAATTAATCATTACCTTATTCCTCGAAAAACCTTTTGAAAACATCAGCATTGTACTGACCTTTTGTGATTTCAATAGCCTCACGAATCGTATATGATTCTTTTAAGTTATTACCTAAACTTGCAACAAAATTAGCCGTTCCTTGCTGACAAGCACCTGTGATTATGCGATACATCATAATAAGTTCTTCAGTCTTAACTTTACTGTCAAAAGATAGATTTTTGTACTGTTCCGCACCTCTATCTTTTGCCTCTTTAAATTTTAGGTCAAATATACCGTCTTTGAAGGTTTTACAATGAGCATAATTTTTGCCATCAAAAATGACATTTTTGCCTTTGATTTTTCCTATATAAAAGGTATAACCTTTTATATTTTTTTCACCCTTAATATGTGTAAGCATATTATCTGCATACAAATATTTTTCTGGTACATAATCACCGTTCTTGAGATTTTTGCAATTATATGTACTTGTAATCTGTGTTCCACCTAAGTACAGCATACCGCCTATTGCAAGGCTATCAGGCAGGTTTGTAATTCCTGTGTAACTCAAATCAAGCGAACCGCCTACGGTGAGGTTGTTAGGTAGATTTATAATTTTCGTTTTGCACAAGCTAAGGCAACCACCTACAGTAAGGTTATCAGGTAGGCTTTTAATAGGCGTTCCGCTTAGGTCAAGGTAATCGCCTACAGTTAGATTGTCAGGTAGCCTTTTAATGTCTGTGCAACTCAAATCAAGCCAACCACCAACAGTCAGATTGTCGGGTAGGTTTGTAATGTTTGTGTTACTCAAAATAAGATTTCCGCCTGATTTTTTCATAATTTCTTTTGCTTCTTTTAAAGTTAGTTCCATATGTTTTAGTCCTTTCACTTTTTCAATTTATTTTTTAATTTATTTGATTACTAATTGCATTAGTAGGGAAGGTATAATGCCTTCCCTACTACTCATAATTGTTTATTTATTTTTGGTTTCTTTGTAGAGAAAATCTATGGCTTCATTAAATGCCTCTTTATTCGTTAATGCCTGTTTAGCTTCTTCTTCTGACAAAAAATATCCGTTCCAATCAAATTGTTCTTTGACGACTTTCCCAATCTGATGTGCTTCACAAATCATTCCGTCCCACGGGTCAGAATATAGTGCAACACAATCTTCATTGACTTTAAAATGCTTAACACTTAAAATCTTAATCCCTTCAATATATTTGCCTACAATGAAAATGTTGTCACCCACTTTGCAAGGCAAATCAATGAGAAGTCCAGATTGCTCCTTCTGCTTGAAAGCAACCCATTCTTTCCTTAAATTTTCCTCGGTAACTTCAGGTTGCTCTGGTGTACTTCCTACGATTTCATCTTTATTATAGTTCGGTAACTCTATACAGTTTTCTGTAATAGTATCAAAAATATCAATGATTTCGTTTGCTTTTTCATTAGTAGGTTCATCAGAAAACATATTGTATATTACTTCTAAAAAGTAATCTCGTTTTTCATTACTTATTGCCATTATTATTCTCCTTTACAATATAGTGGGAAAGATATAAAACCTTCCCCACTACTCATAATTGTTTATTTATTTATTTTTGGTTTCTTTGTAGAGAAAATCTATGG
>JBJEPA010000100.1:0-8753 GCA_051880995.1 Ruminococcus sp. | reverse complement strand
GCTCACATGAGGAATGTGATGCAGAATTATAATTCTGACGGGGATTTTATAGGGCCGGGTGGCGTGGTGGTACCGGGAATGTATCATGGCGAAGATGGAAAAGTTGACCGTTCGACATGGCAGCAGTTGATACCGGTGTCTGATGAAATGCGGCAGAAAATGTTTGACAACGTGAAGAGGGAGTTTATTCAGGAGAATGGTATTTCCAATGGAGATACCACGAAAAGGTCGCAGATTTTCAGGGAGTACCAGTTAAGTGTAAAGAAGGAAGACCGTGCAAAAGGGACATGGACTTTGCAGCAGTATGAGGGGAAATACCGTTCTGCGATGTATGCAGCGGTAAAGGCGGCAAATCCGAAATGGGAACCGGGACAGCCGTTTGATCCCGGCATACTGGACAGCGTTACAAGGGAATCCGTGGAAAGTACGCTTGTGAAAAGTGGAAATACACTTGTGAAACGATCATCTGTTTCGGGCAGTTCTTTGGATATACAGATATAATCATTACACCCTATTCCGCAAAGGCGCATAAAACTTTGCCTCTGCGGACTGCGAGGGTGCAGGGGCGGCTCTGAGCGGGAAAGGGGCTGCTGAATTAAAATGTTTTTTATATTGCAGGAAGGAATTATTTATGCAAACAGAAATAATGCTCGCTTTACGGAGTTGTCTAAAGAAAGATTATTCAGAAAAGAATCAGTTAAAGCAGATAGATATGCTTCGGATGATGCTGGAAATAAATCAGGATGTTGTCGTTCACGGAATATCAAAACTTGAAGATTACCAGAATGATATCACAATTTTTCCGATGCTTTGCAGAGGATTGAAATTGGTAAGAAACGGGATGGAGCCACAAGTCATTGAGTCAATACTGCTAAATACAGCACTTGCAAATGATGTTGATTTACTGGAAAGTCTGCTTGTTATTGACGGAGTTATTTCTATTCAAGTGCTGCGTTCTCCAGACGTGACAAGGGAATTGCTGTTATCTTATTTTAGCTTTAATCTGCAGGATAATTTGAGAAAAGGCCTGCAGGACTTGAGATTAAACTCTAGTGAGCCATTGGATATGAAAGAAATAGAAAAGTTGATAAATGGTCAGAGTTCATAAGTGCAATGGCAGGATATATTCAACAAGCCACAGAGAATGCATATTACGGAGTTACCGCCGAAGATATAGAAAATGAGACGGAAAGGTACAAGTTACTTTTAGGAGCATTGTGTTCATAGATGATTGCAGGGAGTAAGGAAATTAAAATGTTTATCACAGGAATAGCAAAAAGTCATCAGGCGGGCATCCAAAAGCCATCATCCAAGAAGGAATGGAAGTTGTCAGATTCCCTCCGCGAGAAAATAGCCGAATACGCCAGGGAGGATGCGGCACAGAATGTTTATATGGGAAATAAGTTCCTCGCCCTGCGGAAAAGCGAGGTCGCTAAAGTCGCACCAAACAGGTCTGCGTTGATGGGGAAGGTCGATATGAAGGAGATACGGGAAGCTGATAGGCGGTGGCTGTGTATGTTATTTGGCGAGCCGTATGAAGCAGAATTCCAGTCGGAAGGCACGGGTTCCGCCATCCATGTGTATGACGGAAACGGTGACGAGATACTGACCTATACTGCAGGCGTGGGCTGGCATGAGAAAGAATCGAAAGCGGAGACGCAGGTACACGGTGCTTTGAAGGCTGCCTACTATGACGCTTACCATGCAGCAAGGCAGGAGATAAATGGCATGGAAGTACAGGGAGGTTTTGATGCGAGGGCGTGAGGAGGCATCCCTGGTATTTCGGCAGATTGGCGATTTCGGAGCAGGGGGGGAAGAAAACTGCTTGGACTTATATTGAGAGAGCAGGAGCGGTTCTGAATGACAGAGGGGCCGTAATACTAAAAACAATGGAGGCTTAAAGGAAATGAGCATAGGTGGAGTAGGACAGAATTATTATCACAACAATGTGGAAACAAAGAGAAACACAAAAAATGTGAACGGTACGGAAAAGTTCGCACTGGAAAAAACAGGCAGTACACAGGAATTATCGGAAGCGGAGGAACTGGAATTATTCAAAAAAGAAATCTGGAATGAGATAAATTCCATGCCGTGGGGAGCAAATACATCCATACAGATAACGGATGAGGCTTTCAGGAAAATGATGGAAGACGGCGAATTTAAAAACAAAATGATGAAGATTGTCCGGGAGGATGCCATCGGCTCCAATAAAATGTGTGGCGGGACGTTGATAAATATTGATGAGAATGGATATAAAGGTTATTCCTATATGGCGGACCATGCAAAAGAGGCGGGGACGGCATTTTCGGCTCATTCCAAAGATAAGGATGCTTTTTATGTAAAGAAAGCAGAAAAGAAGCGGGAGTACATGAAGCTGTTGGAGGAAAAGCGGCTAAAGCAGGAGCTACTGGATGAAAAGATTGCGAAGTCAGAGTTGGAGAGAAGCAGGCTGGCAAAGACGTGGGCTGGTGATAGACAGATGGCAAAGGCATCAAATGCTTATGATGCAAATGTTGTGACGGAAACTGTATCGGGTAGAGATTCGTTGTTTGGCTGAAAAAGGTCATTATGTCTGGACTTACTACCATGAGGGGCAAGGGTGACTCCGAATGACAGATGAAAAAACCAATAAAGCACAAACGATAAAAGGGAACTGGCAGGATGGCGCTGGAAATTTCCAGCATTTATATTAAAGATAGCAAATGAAAGCGATACATACATTTTGGCGGTGTGCTGCGTTACACAATGGATGTGGATTGCAGCATACTCATTTTTTATGTGTAAATGGCAAGATACCGCCCTATTAGAGAGGCAGCAGCATGGAAGATATGTAGACGCTGTTACACTTTAAGCCAATATGGAAGGTACATGTTTCAAATGGAAAAAAGCTTGGTAAAGTGTGAGTTTCTTTATCTCTGTAACAATTTGAGCAGATACCGAATCATAGGCAATATAGCGTCTGCTTCCTGTTCTGTGCAGTCCTTCAGTGTGGCAAAAAGCCGTTGAAGGATCGGCTGGTCATTTTTGTTTTCCGGATAGAAGATTGTATCTGCGGGTATTTTCAAGTATGTAATCAGTGGATACAGTACTTCATATTTGGGATTGCCACGTCCGGCTTCGATGTTGAGTATGGTACGGGTGTCCAGACCTAAATCTTCAGCCAGCTTTTCCTGTGACAGTCCAAGCTCTGTCCGGGATTCTCTTACCGCATCGGCAAGAATTTGCTTTATATCCTGCATTATAATTCACCTCCTTCGTAGTTTACAATACACATCGTCAAGCGTGAATTGCGTTGAAATACAGATTGAAAGTGGAATAGAATACATGAAAGAACAGAATAAAAAAATACGAAGCATAAAATATAAGATAAGAAAGTATATAGGGATTGCCACACACATAAGGGTGTATCGCAATGGAGGATAAAGACCTCGTTGCGGTACACCCTTTTTTGATGTCGAATTTAGAGAGAATTTTGACTTTTTTCTGTTTTTTTGTCAGCAATCGGTTGTTCTGGATTGCGGTCAAGATACCGATTGAGGTTATCCAGTTTCCGGTTAAGGTCAGTGGTTTCTTTCTCGGCAGATTTATAGGTTTTCTGTAAAGCCTGCTTTTTGGTATAGAGAGCATTGTAATCGCTGCGGAGCTTTTCGACATCAAGGGTTTTTAAGTCAATGCCGAAGCGCTTCAGCATATTTTCCGCACCGTCATGGAGGATAAGCTCTGTTTCGTGGCGGCGTAGGTAGGCATCTTTATCCTTGGATTTTTTGTAGCGCACATGATAGATATGGTTGGTTTTGTACTGCTCCGCATACTTCAAAATCTGTCCAAAATCTTTTAGCTGGCGCTCGGTTTCAACAAGACTCTCACGGGCTGTTTTTGCCAGTGTGGACTTGGCGGCAATCTGCTTTTCAAGCTCTGCGATAGAGCCTGCCTGACTGTAATTTGCGGCGGCAATTTTGAGGTTCTGGATGTCAGCCCAATGTTTCAAGCCGGGGCTGTTTGCAAATTTATCCTCGGTGGTGTCAATGAGATTTTTCTTGGAATAATCTTTGGCAATAGGCTTCTTTCTGGTCGGGAACGGGACACGCTTTTTATCCTTTGCGAGCGCCTTTTCCGCAATGCGCTCTTTGATCCGTTCTTTGGTGTATTCCGTACCCAAAGACTTTATGCTGCCACGGACAAAACGCTCTTTGTCCAGAGGACGGAAAGAGATAAATTTGTGCGCTTTTTCCCCGAAGTCCTCGCCCTTGACTTCGTAGCCTTTTGCCCGGATCAGCTCAATGCAGTCTTCGTAAGTTGCGGCATTTTTTATGGCTTCGTCGATGTCGGATTTTAACTGCTCTTTCCATGCGGAGCCGCTTCTGCCAGCCTGCCATTCCTTGTAGGTTTTGCCCCGCTTTTCGCCTGGAGTGATGATGGAAAGTTCATGCTCCCGGCAGAGGTCATCGCTCAGGCTTCGGATGTTATAATAGGTCTTTTTGCAGTCGTGATACTTCTCATGGTTGATGTTATCAGCGGCGCAAAAAATGATGTGGTTGTGGACATGCCCTTTATCTATATGGGTGGTAACAACATAAGAGTATTTTCCCTCTAAAAGTTTGTCCGCAAGTTCCACACCAATCTGGTGCGCTTCCTTATATGAAACCTCGCCGGGGAGAAACGACTGTATCAGGTGGTAGGCTTTATTTGGATCAGACTGGCTGGTTTTTGACAGCGCAAATTTGAAATCAAAGGCGGCGGTTTCGGGGCTGCACCCATAGGAAGAAATTAGTATGCTTTCATCGGTTTTGGCAGGGTTGCAGATGTAGTTTACTGCTTTATGGACGGTTGCCGTGACAGCATGGATTTTTGTGTATGCCATACCTTTTGCATCAGCTCCTTTACTTCGTTTACATCGGCTTTATATACGTTGCCTGTGGCGTTCATGCGCTTTGCAATCTGGTTTAAGTTGTTTCCGATTTTGGCAAGCGCAGCATTGTATTCCCGCAGCTCGGAATAGTCAATGTCATAGACATAACCGTACAAAATCAGGTGTCGGATAAAGGCAGCACGGCTTGTCATGTTGGAACATTTTGTCTTCTCATCGAGGATATATTTTTCATCTTCGCTGAGGTAAATTACAATCCCGTATTTTCGGGAACGGTTTTTATTTCTGTGTTTGTCCATTGCTTTGTCCTTTCTGGATATAGTTATGATTTTGATTTTTATAATGCCGTTTCCGGCACGGCTTTTGGAGCAAAAATACACAGACAGACTTCAATAACTGATGCTGTATTTTTGCATTTAAGGGGGTCAGGGGGATATGCCCTCTGCAAGCAAAAACATTCAGATTTCCACGGGAGGAAAGATGAATGTTTGCCCGCCTGCGTATATACGCAGGCAGTGCTTGCTATTCTTGTGCAAACTGCCCGCAGGGAGTTTGCGTGTTGTATGAGCTTAGGCGAGTGTTTTACAACACATAAGGGCGTTACCGCCTATTGCTTGTATAGCTTTTCAGATACTTGTGCTGTCAGAGGTTTACTTTGACAAATAAAAAACTGCCATAACCGGGACAGGGCAGAACTACCCCATTTCGGTTCATAGCAGTTTGAGTGACTGTTGATAAAGTTTTGATTTTATCCACTAAAGATTTTAACAAGCGGCAGGAGGAAAGTCAACAAAAGATAGCAGAAGAAAATAAATGAAAAGAAGCAGAAAAATATTTGGGTAATTAGTACAGAAAAATCATACTGATTGCCCATAGAATGGGATTAAAAATTTACAGGAAGGAGGTAGAGCATGAATGCAGCGGAACGCAGGAATGAGATCATCAGTATTCTGATTGTCCGACACCACATGACGACAAGTGAATTGGCTGTTGAGTTCGGTGTAACTGTAGGCACGATAAAAAGCGACATTCAGGCTCTATCTTTTGCCTATCCAATTTACACAAAGCCGGGCGTGGCAGGCGGGGTCTTTATGGGAGGGCATTATAATCCGCATATCAATTCCTTAACGCCGAGGGAGCTTGAAACCTTAAAGGAAGTATACGAAGAAGCAGAGGACAGGCACAAGGAAATACTGGCACAGATTTTACATAAATACGGTCCCGATAAACTGGAATTATAAAATTTGTCATTCCGCTAAAGCACATAATCTTTACAGAACCGTTCATAGCAGACGGAGAGTGCTTATGTGCTTTTTGGGCTGACAAGTCCAGAAATGATTTTATCCAAAACAGGCAGGAAGATTTCTGCCCGTCAACGCAAGTTGGCGTGTGTACCTTGAAAATTGAATATGCAAATACATACGGGACGTGCGGGATGTGCGGAGCCGCTATGCGGACACGCCAAGAACTGCCTGCTTCCATTTTGTTATGGAAGTGTATGCGAGGGAATACCGAAAGCTGGTATTGAAGTTAAGGCAGCGAGCGATGAATGTCTGGCGAAAAGTGCAGCAGTTGCATGAGGCAATGAGGCATATCTTTGATAATGATACTTCCGGTTACAGAGTGGTCTGTGATCCGGTCAATTTGGAATGACGGTGCGATACCGATGTGGACAGTGTAATGAGCTGTCACTCGTATGTGTTTTTTATATCTTCCAATAAAAGCATATTCATTTATTGGCTGTGTTTTTATTGGCAGATATGCCAAAACCATAGCAAGAGAAAAAGGATAATCTTTAGGAAAGAGGTGGAGAATGGAGGCAAAGGTTAAAAAGAAGGATTTTATCAGATATGATGAAGGGGCGGAGAGGTATTCTATGAGCAAGCACAGTTTTATGAAACTGGCACAGGAAGCTCATGCGGTATATAAAATTAACCGTATTACCCTTGTAAGTGTGCCGATTTTTGAAGAATATCTGGAATCTTTTCGTGTGTAAATTTATGTGCAGCAGAGGGAACAAATTATTGTATATCAAAAAGTCGTTGACTTTCTGATATACAGGTAGTAATATGTTATCAGGATTATGAAAGGCAGGTGATGGCGGGTGGCAAGGACGGGCAGACCGAGATTGGAAAATCCGAGAAGTGAAGGCGTCTTTATCCGTCTCACGAAAAGAGAGCATACTGATATAACGGAGTATGCAAACAATCATAATCTGACCATAACACAGACACTCGTTCAGGGATTTAACAAACTGCGAGAGCAGGAGAGCAAGGATAAGAACGAGTAATGGCATTTGTGACCTCTTTCTGTTTAGGAAAGGAAGGCGGTACATTATGTCAAAATCACGGAAAGATTCAAAAGGCAGAGTATTGAGAAAGGGTGAGAGCCAAAGAAAAAGCGACAAAAGGTATATCTACCAATATACTGATCCAAGCGGGAAAAGGCACGTTGTATATGCAAATGACCTGATGGAGTTAAGGGAAAAGGAAAAAGCACTTGTTCGTGATCAGCTTGACGGCTTAGAAAGCTATTGCAGCGGAAAAACGACATTAAATTATGCTTTTGACAGGTATATTTCAACAAAGTATGATTTGAAGGAACATACACGGGTAAATTACAAGTATATGTATGACCATTATGTTAGGGATACATTCGGAAAAAGAATTATCAGTGATATAAAATATTCCGATGTGCGATTCTTCTATTATTCGCTGTTGAATGAGATGGGATTGCAGCCTAATACACTGGATAATATACATACGGTATTGCACCCTACTTTCCAAATGGCTGTCAGGGATGATGTAATACGCAATAATCCTGCAAGTGGTGTAATGGCAGAGATAAAAAAGAAAGACGGAAAGAACAAAGGAGTCAGACACGCACTTACGCTGGAACAGCAGAGGGCATTTTTGAACTATATAGCTGAAAGTCCTGTGTATTGTCATTGGTTGCCATTGTTCACAGCTCTTTTTGGAACCGGTTGCCGCATTGGAGAAATGATAGGTTTGCGTTGGGAAGATTTAGACTATGATAATAAAACCATTAGTATCAACCATGCAGCGATTTATCGGGTAATGGAGAATGGAAAGAGTGAATTTCATATATCCACTCCAAAAACTGAAGCCGGAGTACGCATTATACCGATGATGGAAGCTGTTGAGAAGGCTTTCCGGAGCGAGTATGAGGCGCAGAAAGAAAACGGTTTTAATGTGCAGGTTGTAGATGGAATGAGTGGATTTATCTTCTGCAACAAGGATGGCATTATCCATAAGCCGAGTGTAATCAACCATGCAATCAAACGAATATACGAAGCCTACAACGCCGAAGAAATTATTAAGGCAAAACGGGAGAGCAGACGCCCGGTATTGATTCCTCATTTTTCGTGCCACCACATCAGGCATACGTTTTGTACGAGATTTTGTGAGAATGAAACAAATCTCAAAGTGATACAGAGTATCATGGGACACGCAAACATTGAAACAACGATGGATATATATGCGGAGGCAACAGATACAAAGAAAATGGAAGCAATCAAAGCTCTGGAAAAGAATAGCGATATTTTTTAGGAAGAAGTCCTTGAGAGGGGCGGTTCCTAAGACATACCTGACATCAAAAGAAAGAAAGTACATCAAAAAGACATCAAATTCATAGACTTTGGTGGACTAATATGGATTGGTGTTATATAATGAAAGCCGAGGATTTAAGCGCAGTTGTTCTTATTTGGACTAATGTGGATTAACGGCGTAGTTGTTCCCGACGATGAAGTCATTGGACAAGTAAAAACCTAGGAAAATCAAGGGTTCACAGGCTTTGAGGCATTCATAAATACAGTTAGTCAAGGCGTTTTGACCAACTTTTGACCAATTTTTTTCATAGTCAAACA